>DATFEW010000374.1:0-3953 GCA_035250805.1 Pyrinomonadaceae bacterium | reverse complement strand
ATTGCTTGAAAAAGAAAACACGATCAAAACCAAACTCGAGCAGATCGAAAATGACCTCCGCCCGGAGAGCATTGAGCGAAGTTTAGCCTTCGTCGGCTCACTCCGTCCGGAAGAGCTCCGGGCCGCCCGCAGGAAGAGCCTCGAGGCGGAAAGGTCGAATCTGCAAACGCTGCTCGTCGAGATCCAAAGGACACGTACCTCGGTCGATACGAACGTTCAAAAAGCCGACCAGCTTGTAGATCGTATTCGGGTTAAGCTCGAAGCCGATATCGACACGTCTCTGGAAGACAAACCGACCAAGCCGTAACCGATCCCGCAAAAAAAGACACTTCTTAATATGGGAAAAACCCTGCAAGTCGAGGTGCACCCGCCCGTTCCCCTAACAGCCAAGCAATTTCCCAGACTGTCCGGAATTCGCTTTTAGGGAGACAAAAATGAAAATCAGACGAACCGCGATCGTCCTTTGCATCGTTTTTTCCGCCGCTTTTGCCGCAGCCCCTGTTCTTGCCCAGGGTGTTATTGTGCCGATCATATGCGACCTTCGGCCGTGCCGGCCGCGACCGATACCGCAGCCGCTGCCGAACGCGCTGCCGGTCAAGTCCATCAAGATCGATACAAAGATCAACGGCCAGGTAGCGACCACGCATCTGGAGCAAATATTCCGAAACGATACTCCTTATACGCTCGAAGGGACGTATTTTTTCCCGATCCCGGAAACAGCTTCGATAATCGAATTTGCCATCTGGGAAAACGGCAAGAAACTCGTCGGCGAGGTCCGCTCGCGTGAGGAAGCCCGGCGTATTTACGATGAGATCGTTCGACGTCAGAAGGATCCCGGACTGCTCGAGTATGCGGGAAAAGATCTCTTCCAGGCCTCGATATTCCCGATCCCGCCCCACTCTGACAAGATCCTCGAGATGACCTATTCGCAGGTACTAAAAGCCGAGTCCGGAACCGTTTCGTATCGCTATCCCCTTGGGACCGGACGCAATCTCTGGCGAAACCGCGGGGCCGAGCACATGAATAACCAAAGCACCCGGACGCAAAAATTCGGGACCGTATCCGGAAAGATCGAGATCGTCGGAAAGGAAGCTTTGCGAAATGTATATTCGCCCTCGCATGAGATCGAAGTTAAACAGAAAAATGAACGTAACGCCTCGATCTCTTTTGAAACGAACGAAAACGACAGCGATTTTCAGCTTTTTTACGGCCTCTCAAACGCGGATTTTGGAATGTCGCTTCTCACGTATCGGGAACCCGGGAAGGACGGCTATTTTCTTTTGATGGTGTCGCCTCGCGATGACGTTTCCGAGCGTGAATTGGTCAACAAAGACATTGTTTTCGTGCTCGATACAAGCGGATCGATGGCTGATGCGGGCAAGATGGAAAAAGCTCGTTCCGCGCTGCAATTCGGAGTGCGGACGCTGCGCGACGGCGACCGTTTTAACGTGATCAATTTCGCGGGCGAGGAGCACCTTATGGAGCACGGCCTGATCGCCGCCGACGCGAAAGGAAAAGAACGGGCGGAGGCATTCATAAAGCGTCTTCAACCCAGTGGGGGGACGAACATTAACGATTCGCTGCTGGCGTCCATGAAGCAATTCGACCGCAGCGAGCGTCCAAAAATGCTTGTCTTCATGACGGACGGCCTGCCTACAGTGGGCGAAACAAAGATCGAGCGGATAACAGCAAACGTCGCAAAGGCGAAAAATGTGGACGTTCGAATTTTCCCGTTCGGTTTCGGCTACGATGTGAACACTGCGCTTCTCGACAAGCTTGGAACTGACAACGGCGGCATTTCCGATTACGTGCAGCCAAAAGAGAATCTTGAGGTCAAAGTTTCGAATTTCTTCGCCAAGGTCAGTGCACCTGTGTTGTCGGATCTTGAGCTGGATCTTGGTCCGGTTCAGGCTGAGAGCATGTATCCGCGAAAGGTCGGCGATCTCTTCAAGGGAATGCAGGCTGTGGTCATAGGTCGGTACAAGAATGAATCCGATCTAAAGAACATCACCATACAGCTTCGCGGGAATGCAGGCCGTGAAAATCGTACTTTCACATACGGCGACCTTGATTTTCCAACGCGTTCGGAGGAAAACGATTTTCTTCCACGCCTGTGGGCTAGCCGCCGGGTCGGCTGGCTGGTTGAGGAGATCCGCGTCAATGGCGAAACCAAAGAGCTTCGCGATGAGGTGGTGGAACTTGGGACACGCTACGGCATCGTGACGCCGTACACCTCATATTTGGCTACCGACGGCACGTTTGAAATGAACGCACGGGACTCGCGCGGTGGCGTGATCGCAGCTCCGAGGGCCGAGGCGAAGATGCGCGCGTCCAGCGGTGCTGACGCGGTGCAGATGAGCGTCCAGCAGAATACAATGAAGGAGAACCGGTCGCTCGGATCGGGCAGCAAGAAAGACGCCGAGGAACAAGTGATCGTTCGAAATACAGAGACGGATCGATTCATCTCTAACCGGAGCTTCTATAGGCAAGGCAGCGTTTGGATCGATTCCGATTTCAAGGCCGAACAGAAGCTGCCGGAGACGACGATAAAATTCGCCAGCAACGAGTATTTCGATCTCATTAACCGCGAGAAGGGGATAGCTCGATATCTCTCGTTGGGTGAGGAGGTTGTCGTCGTCTGGAAGAACCGGGTTTATCGTGTGGTGCGATAGTTTAGGTTCACCACAAATTCATAAGGTGATTTTTCGTGAAGGACAATATATCCTAAACGAAAGATCACCTTTTTTCGTATTAGGTTCTGTGAGTGTTTTAGCAAAGTTGTTTGGGGTGTGGTTGGCGAGCTCTGTATTTACGAGCGTTGTCCCGGCCCAGAACCCGTGGATACCGGCGAAAGTTGAGGCCAATGGCGATCTGGTCGCAGTGTATTTCACGTCGCCGACGCGCGGCTGGGTGGCCGGTGATAGGGGATTTCTTGCCTTCACCGACAACGGAGGGCAAACCTGGAGCAAGTATCCACTGACCACGACTGAAGACATCAACGAGATCTATTTCCGAAACGAAAAGAATGGATATCTTGTCGCCGGCCGAAAGATGTTCGCAACCAACGATTCCGGACGAACATGGCAGGAAATGTCGATCTACAAGCCCGGCGATTTTCGGACCGGCACTCCTGAATTTCTGAGCATTCGGTTCGCGGACAAAAAATATGGTTACGTGATCGGCTCGGTCTTGAATCGCAGCGGCAATGTTGTCGATTCGCTTCTGATGCGTACCGACGACGAAGGCGTGACTTGGCGCCGTCAGATCGCGCCGACAAAGGCGGAGCTATTTCACCTTGATTTCAGCGGAAATTCTCACGGATGGATCGTGGGCGATAAAGGCGTCATCCTTGCGACGACCAATCGCGGCGAAACGTGGCACCTTCAGAATTCGGGAACGACCCGAGCTCTGTTCGCTGTCGATTTTCGTGACGATAATGAGGGCTACGCGGTAGGAGGCGGCGGTACGATCCTGCGAACGATCGACGGGGGCCGTCAATGGGGAGCGGTAGCCTCGGGCCAACCGCACACATTGAAACGCGTGAACTTTGCCGATGAGAAGAATGGATGGATCGTCGGCTTTAACGGTGCGATACTCCGGACGCACGATGGCGGCCGCACTTGGGAAAAGGTCGCGTCTCCAAGCCCCGCACGACTGTTCGGGCTTTACATGTCGAGAAAATATGGGTTTGCCGTCGGCGAGGACGGGCTTGTGCTTGAATACAATCCGTAATAGTTACGGCTTGGGCCCGCGCACAACCCTGAGAGCCGCTTCTACTTGCGGGTCCGTCTTCAAAACTGTTTTCTGCGTCGATTCATCACTGCCCGCCTTGTAAGATCCGAATTCTGCTAACTGTGACTTAAGGAACGGCAGATCCTCCGCACAATTCGCCGAGATTCCCTCCCGATCGCAGAATCTTTTCAGGAGTTCGTCTTGCCCTAAAACTGTTCCTT
>DATFEW010000340.1:0-6243 GCA_035250805.1 Pyrinomonadaceae bacterium | reverse complement strand
GAGTTTGCGTCCTCGCGCGCCGGAAAACGCCCCGGCCTCGTAACCGAACAGCTCCGATTCGAGCAGAGTGTCCTGCAACGCAGCACAATTAAGGTCGATAAACGGACGGTCGGCGCGTTTGCTCAAACGATGGATCGCCTGGGCAACAAGCTCCTTTCCGGTCCCCGACTCGCCGGTGATCAGGACGGACGTTTCGGATGGCGCAACGCGGCGTACCAGCCTAAGGATCTCCTTCATCTGCGGCGACTCAGCAATGATCTCGGGCGTACCGCTGTTCGTGCGTTCTATCTGAGCACGCAGCCGCACGTTGTCCATCTTCAATTGCTTTTTCTCTGCCGCCTGTCTGACCAGGGCCGAAAGCTCCGCGATGCGATAGGGTTTTGTAAGGTAATCGTATGCGCCAAGCTTCATCGCTTCGATCGCCGTTTCGACCGTCCCCTGCCCCGTGAGCATGATCACTTCGGGCGCATTCGGCATCTTTTCTTTCAACCGTCGAAGCAACCCCATTCCGTCAAGGCGAGGCATATTGATGTCGCACAGGAGCACGTCAAAATCGCGTGTCTCCATCATTTCCCACGCCGCCTGCCCATCAGGCGCGGTTTCCGCCTCGTGTCCCTGTCGGGTGAGTTCCCGCTGGATCACGAGCCGCAAGTTTTTTTCGTCGTCAACTACTAAGAGTTTCGCCATTGTTTCTAGTCGCCGCTAACAACAGGCAAGAGGATCGTAAATGTTGTTCCCTTCCCAACGCTCGAACGGACGTTCAGCCGCCCGCCGTGATCTGTAATGATGCCGTAACAAACGGCGAGCCCAAGTCCGGTCCCTTTGCCGATCTCTTTTGTGGTAAAGAACGGTTCAAAGATCTTCGACATATCTTCGACAGGAATGCCCACTCCTGTATCCTCGATCTCGACGATCACGCTTTTTGTATTTGCCGACGCTCGAAAGATCAATCGCCCGCCTTCGGGCATGGCGTCGACGGCGTTCGTAGCGAGCGCGATGATCGCCTGTTGAAGCTGACCGCCGTCGGCGTCGACCAGCGGAAGGTCGGGTTCTATCTCCACGTTGAATTCGATATGCTCGCCGCGCTTTTGATGAGAGATCAGGTTCGAAGATGACCGCAGAATATCTCCGACATCGAGCGGGACACGTTCTCCTGTCCTCAACCGGCTAAAATCAAGCAAGCCCGTCGTGATGGATTTGCAGCGAAACGCTTCGCTTTTTATCAGCCCCAAGTACTCGTTTAGATCTTCAACCACCTCACTTTCATCGAATGCCCCTTCTTCAACGCGATGTTCAAGTGCTTCGGCGCATGCCGAGATCGTCGCGAGCGGATTATTTATTTCATGAACCACGCCCGCCGCCAACCGGCCGACTGCCGCTAGTTTTTCTGCACGTCCTACGGCATGGATGGCTTCGACCCGAAGTGTGACGTCTTCGCCGACAGTGATCACGTGCGACACCTCGTCTGTGTCCGGATCGAACATCGGGATCTTGCTGACCAGCCAGTGTTTTGTGGAACCGTCGTCATCTACAGATTGCTGCTCGATGCGTTCTATCTCTCCCGTCGCGAACGCGCGTTCGAATTCCTGTCTTACCCGGCCTTTCGGATACCGGGCGAGCACGCTGAAGACGTTTCGGCCGATCGCCGCGTCGCGGGGAATGCCCTGCGATCCGACCTCGCGATGTCGGTTCCACGTGACGATCCGGTAATCACGATCGACCACGTACAGAGATACGGGCAACGCGTCCAACACCGCCTCGGTGAACCTCCGGTGTTCTTCCTTTGCGCGGTTTATTGAATCGTTGATCGCCGTTTCGTAATGGGCCGAGAGATTTATGCTCATCGCGGACATTTGGGTCACGGCCTCGATAAGACGGCCTTTTGATTCTGTGAAATCTTGTTTATTTGCGAAGGCGACGACGATAGCGCCCTTTACCACGCCGTTGATGTGTAAAGGAGAGACATATTCAACTTTGTGCGAGTTCTCGGTGAGCAAAAATTCATCCGGGTCCTCCTCGCAGTGGCCCACCTGCAGCGGCAAAAACTCGAGCCATTTTTCGAACTTTCCCTTCGCAAAAAAACCGGATAAGAGTTCGCCCTTGCGGTCATAAGCGCAGCTGACCACTCCGATATTTTCAAGCTCGACAACAAAAGCGCAAACCTCGGCTCCTACGCCGCTCCGTATCGCCGAAGCGACGCGGCTCGCAACTTTTTTCGGGTGAACAGTGAATAGCAGGCTTCTGCCGAGATCTGAAATGAATCTTAATTCGTCCGGAACGTCGGATGACGTACTCGGACGCGGATTGGGCCTGGCAGTTTTTTTTACTGCGGTCGGAGCTGACATTTTACATTTCGGGACACCGCTTGTTGAATGGTTACAGCTATTTACACGAGAGGGGATCGTTTTTCGGGGCGGTCGGAGATGGCTAATACTCCACCTAAATTAAACCGTGTTTTAAACATTGTGTCAAGTGTTTTAACACGTGGGAACAGGTTGACTATCGGTCAAAATGACGTAAAAATCAGACTGAAAATGATAATAAGGTCAAGAAGGAGAACTTGGATCGGATCGCTCGGTGTCCTGTTTTTGGTTCTTGGGCTGACTTCTACTACGGTCTTCTCGCAAAAGCTTGTAGACAAAACAGTTGCAACCGTTAGCGACGGATTTCGCGCTGAACTTATCACCCTTTCTGACCTGCGTTGGCAGATCGCGCTTCAGCCCAACTCGAGGCGCGGCCCGTACTCCTCCGAAGAGCTTAATGCCGCACTTCAGACACTGATCGACCAGCGGATCTTTTCGCTCGAGGCCAAACGACTTCCGCGAAATCCTGTTACCAAGAAGGAGATCGATGATGAGATCGCTCGGGTCATGGTGGGGCTAACGGCGGCAGAATTTGAATCCCGCTTACGCGACGTCGGATTTACCTCGGTCAGCGACCTTGAATTTCAGCGGATCATCGAAGACCGGATCGCAACAGAAAAATATGTGACCTTTCGATTCAGATCCTTTATCGTGGTGACCGCAAAGGACGTAGAAACACATTACCGTGACGTTTTTGTACCCGAATTTCGCCGACGCTACCCGGGCCTGTTGATGCCAACGCTCGAAGAAAAGCGTGCGGACATTAGAAATGATCTGATCGAACTACGCGTTGCGGCCGATATCCAGACGTTTCTGGATAACGCCAAGCAGAGAGTCTCGGTTGTTATCATCAGCCCGGTTTGAGCTAGGGAGACAATCGTATTATCTGCCAGCCCGTTTCATCAGTCGTATAACAAAGCCGGTCGTGCAGGCGGTTTTGCCGTCCCTGCCAGAATTCAACACGGTCGGGCTCTACACGAAAGCCGCCCCAATAGGACGGAAGCGGCACATCATCACCAAACTTCTCGCGAAATTCCTCAAAGCGCTTTACCAGTACATCCCGGGAGGCAATGATGCGGCTTTGGTTTGAGGCCCAGGCTGCAAGCCGGCTTTCGACCGGACGCGACTTGAAGTATTTTTCGGATTCTTCGCGGGATGTTTTTTCCACCCGACCGTAAATGCCGACCTGGCGGTCGAGTTGCGGCCAGAAGAAATGCAGTGCGGCGTATGGATTAGCATCTAGGTCCCTGCCCTTTTTGCTTTCGTAGTTAGTGAAGAAAGCAAATCCGGTTTCGCCGTAATATTTGAGGAGCACGACCCTGGCGTCCGGGCGGTTATCTTCACCGACGGTAGCGAGCGTCATCGCGTTCGCGTCCGGGATCTCAGATTTGACCGCCTCATCCATCCAGCGCGCAAATTGAACGAACGGGCTCGGGTCGAGGTCCGATTCATTCAGCCCCTGTGAAGAGAAATCGCGTCGGAGATCAGCGAGTTCGGTTCTGTCCATAGTTTCCGTCAGGTTCGCACTTCGTGCTCATGCGGGCAGGGATGGCGCGTGCCGGCATAGGAACTTCTCAGATCAAGTGCACAAACAGTCCGTCTTTTAGTTTCGGCTCGAACCAGGTCGATTTCGGCGGCATGACCTCGTTCATATCCGCAACCGCCAGGAGGTCACTCATTCGTGTCGGATAGAGCGCGAAAGCGGCCGCGGCCTCACCGCTGTCAACCAGGCGTTCGAGCTCTGCAATACCTCGTGCGCCCCCGATAAATCCTATTCGATCGTCGGTTCGCGGGTCGCCGATCCCCAGCACTGGCGCGAGCAGATATTTTTGGAGGATCGTGACGTCGAGTTGTTCGATCGGATCTGGCTGCGCGGTATACGCGACGTTGAAATGCAAGAGATTCCACCGCCCGCGAAAGTACATGCAAATGTCTCCGTGATCGGCCGGCGGGATCTTCGTCGCGTCCGTGATGACAAAATTATCAGCGATCCGCGCGAACAATTCTTCATCCGAAAGGCCCCCTATATCTCGAACGACCCTGTTGTACGGCAAAATTCGAAGCTCTTCGGCAGGAAACATCCCAGACATCACAAAGTCGTAGTCGTCCGTGTTCCCGGCCGATCCGTTGCGATCGCGAAGAATGTTTCGCGTATTGAGTGCAGCCTCAAGCCTGTGATGCCCGTCGGCTATGTAAAGGGCATCGAGAGAGGCAAAGGCCTCGATGATCGACGCCTGCTCGCCCGCTCGCCAAGCAGTGTGTTTTATTCCGGCTTCGCATACAAACTCAAAGATCGGGACAAGCTGTGTCACACGTTCGATAGCATTTTGTATTGCCTCGTTATTTTTGAACGCGAGGAGGACAAGGCCTGTCTGGGCACGCAGCTCGACCATGTGTTTCGTGCGCTCTGCCACCTTGTCCGGACGCGTTTTCTCGTGTTTCTTAATGATGCCGCTTTCATATTCGTCCAGCGAGCAGCACGCAACTACACCGGTTTGAGAATGGGTTTCGGTGTCGAGCCGATAAACATAAACCGCGGGCTCGGTGTCCTGTACAAGCATGCCGCGTGCAACAAGTTTTTCGAGATTTCGCTTGCCTGCGCTCAGCACGTCACCGCTCGACTGAAGGACGGATGCGGGAAACTCAACTTCGGGGCGGGTTACGCGAAGGAAGCTCGAAGGATTTTCCGAGACAAAGTCGCGCGCTTCCGCGTCACCGGCCACGTCGTACGGAAAACAGGCGATCGCCTTTGCATTTTCGCTGACGGGATGAAGTGCCCGGAAAGGTTTTATTAGAACCACAGATCTCCTTTGATTACCGTCCGTCCGAATCAGGCCGGCCCGATCTGGGCCGGATCGGTGTAGGCCGGGTTGGCCGCTCAGTTTCAGGCCCGTGCGGGTCAGGGGTTCGCTGATTCGTATCGGTGTTCGCACTGTCGAACGGTGGAGTTGGAAATGGCGAGGCCGTGTCAAACGGGATCGGGCGATTCACGTTCATTTCCTCATCGATCTGACGATTCTCTTCTTCGATCTCCTTCAATAATTGATCGGCGTAACCCTTTTTATCGATCTTCCAAATACCGCCTTCGAGAAGAAAATAGATGGTTTCCCATTCGCCGAACGAGTTCTTCACCTCGAGCGTCGCCCGCTCGCCATCTATTTTCTCGTTACGAAATTCGACAAGCTTCTGACCCTCGGCGACTATCATTTCCCGCTTTATGATCTCGTCGACAGTCGTGCCCATTGACTTTGCTTCCTGCTCGTGCATCTTGAGCGTTTCCGCCGTGAGCAAAGCCTTCATCCGGGCCGTGTCCTTGTTTTTCAGCGCACGAATGTACGTCTCAAAAGTCTTTCGCGGCGACGAAGGCGTGCTTTCGCTCGAACAGGCCCACGCGGCCGCTCCGACCGACAAGATGATAAGACTTAAGAAAATTCGCATGCCGAAAATAGCTTCGAAACTGTATAGTAATAGTTCAAAACGGAAAGTATATCGCAAACGAAAGGAGCAAAACCACTTGGAACGCAGAAAGCTTTCAGCGGATGAGGTATCGGAGCGGTTAGAGGGATTGAATGGATGGATCGCCGAATCGGACGTAATAATGAAACGTTTTGAGTTTCCGAATTTTGCAGCGAGCCTGGATTTTGTGAACAAAGTCGGCGCTCTTGCCGAAGCGGCCGACCATCATCCTGATATCAAGTTCGGTTGGGGCTACGCCGAATTTGCTATGACGACGCACGACCGCGGTGGACTGACCGATTTTGATTTCGAGTTGGCACGAAAGATCGACGAACTAAGCTAAATGTCACGACCTTCGAAACTTAAAGCCTTCGCATTTATTACGTCCGGACTCGTGGTGGTTTTGATAGGTTTGGTAGGGGTA
>DATFEW010000252.1:0-4580 GCA_035250805.1 Pyrinomonadaceae bacterium | reverse complement strand
ATGGCCGCAAGGTCTGCGTACTCGGCCGCTCAATGATGAAAAATGTTGAGATCGCCGAAGAACAAGGGCTGATAAAGGTCGGCTACGGCACGAAGATCGAGATCGGTGATTCGAGGGCCTGTCGCGATGACGAGATCTGCTATATCATAACTGGCTCCCAGGGTGAACAGCGAGCCGCACTTTGGAACATGGCAACGTCCACTTATAAGGGGATGGAGATCGAAAAGGGCGATACCGTGGTGCTATCCGCCCGCATTATCCCAGGGAACGAAAAGAACATTAGCCGCCTTATCGGGCATTTGTATAAACGCGGGGCGAACATTATCGAAGAGAAGCGGCGCCTGGTTCACGTTTCCGGACACGCTTCGCAGGAAGACATTAAGATCATGGTCGAGACCGCACGCCCGAAGTATCTGGTGCCGATCCACGGTGAGTACAGGATGCTTTTCCGCCATAAGGAATACGTGAAGAATCATGTGCCGGGCTATTCGGACGACAATATCGTTTTGATCGAGAACGGTGACCTGCTTGAGATCGATGAGTTTGGAGCTCGCGTGGTTGAGCGTCACGAGCTGCACAAGACGTTCATTGATGAAGAGTCGCTCGAAGAGGTCGAATACGACGTTGTTCGTGAGCGGAAACGGCTGGCGGCGGGGGGTACCATATCGCTCGTGGTGACGGTTGATAAGACCACACATCAGCTTGTTGGTGATCCGCACGTGGCATTCAACGGAGTTGCAGGGCTTACCGCATCAAACGGTTTCGCTGCGACGGCCCGTGCCGCCGTTGCCGAAGCAATCGCGGAGATGAAGCAGGAACAGATCGCCGACCGCGCAGTATTTCGAGAGAATCTTCGGATCCACCTAAAACGCTTCGTGCAGAGCGGGATCGGTACCAAGCCTGTCATCATCACGACAGTTGTCGAAGTCTAAAGTTTTTCCAAATGAGAGACGAAATACTGGCGCTTGAACGACAAGCTCGGCTGTTAGAACCAAATGAAGCTGCTCGCCGATCCTCGCGAGAAGCGGTTATCAAATACTCAGAAAATTTCCTCAACAACATCGAGAACCTCAGGACATACAATCCAACGGAATCGAAAGGTGACGGCCTGCTTTATTCGCCGATCTCGGAAGACGGTATAGGTATCGACGAGGCCATCGAGCTGATACGCGAAAACGTCGACACGCCAGGGTTAAATCCTGCCTCAGCCGGGCATCTTGCTTACATTCCCGGCGGGGGTATTTATTACTCGGCGCTGGGCGATTATCTTGCGGACGTTTTCAACCGTTACGCCGGCGTTTTCTATGCGAGCCCGGGTGCGGTGCGGATGGAGAACCTGCTCATCCGCTGGATGAACGATCTGGTTGGCTATCCGGCCAAAGCACACGGCAACCTGACGACGAGCGGCAGCCTCGCTAACCTGATCGCCGTCGTCGTCGCTCGCGACGCCAAAAACATAAAAGCGGCCGACATATCCACATCGGTAATCTATCTTTCGAAGCAGACGCATCATTCGGTGGACAAGGCCATCCGCGTCGCAGGTTTGGGTGAATGCACCGTCCGGCACGTCGAGCTCGATGAATATTTTAAGATCATTCCCGCGGAACTTGAAAGCCAGATCGAGGCTGACAAAGCTTCGGGCCTGAATCCTTTTCTGGTCGTTGCTTCCGCGGGTACAACTGACGTCGGCGCGATCGATCCATTGCCGGAGATCGGCGAGATCGCGAAACGCCACGGTCTTTGGTGTCACATTGATGCCGCGTACGGTGGGTTTTTCATTCTCACTAAAGAGGGAAAGGAAAAGTTGAAGGGGATCGAGACATCGGATTCACTGATCATAGACCCTCACAAAGGCCTTTTTCTCCCGTACGGACTCGGCGTGGTCCTTGTCCGCAACGCTCACGACCTCAAGAGGTCGTATAGTTTCGACGCGCATTACATGCAGGATGCCTTTCGGGCGCCGGACGAACTGTCTCCTGCCGAGTTATCGCCTGAGTTGACGAAGCATTTTCGTGGGTTGCGTTTGTGGGTGCCGTTAAAACTTCATGGCGTCGCGCCGTTTCGCGCGTGTCTGGAAGAGAAACTTCTGCTCGCAAAGTATTTCCACCGGGAAGTGCAAAAACTGGGATTCGAATGCCGGCTTGAGCCTGAACTTTCAGTGGTTGTTTACCGCTACGTTCCAAAACACGGCGATGCGAACGAATTCAATCGCCGACTCCTCGAAGCGGTCGTTGCGGACGGTCGGGTGTTCATCTCATCGACGATGCTCGAAGGAAATTACACCCTTCGTTTCGCCTGCCTTGCCTTCCGCACGCATTTGAAAACAGTGGACACGCTGCTGGAAGTGCTGCACGACCAGGTACAGGCGTTATCTCAGTAATCTGTAAAAGCCTTGACTTTACGCAGCGCGGGTGTAGATAATCGACAAATTATCTTATTGGATAGTGCGCGCCCTCACTCGTCGGATCTCTAGACGAAATGAAACCTGGGAAGAGGCTCGCTCAGTCAAGCGAGGAAAACGTCGTCATGTCAGAAAGTCCGGTCGCCGTCATCGACCCAGTGGGTGCTGCGGCCAGAAGGTTTCTCGCGCCCCTCGCGCTTGCTCAATTCATCTGCAGTTTTGCGGGCTCGAACATGAACGTGATGATCAACGACATCAGCGCGGACCTGAACACCGACGTGAAGGGCGTGCAGTTGGCGATCACATTGTTCCTGCTGATAATGGCGATCCTTATGATCCCTTGCAGCAAACTGACAGACCGTTGGGGCCGGAAGCGTTGCTTCATCCTGGGATTGGTTCTGTACGGCATCGGCGCTCTGATGAGCGCTCTGTCCCCGAATCTCGGCGTGCTTATCCTCGGCAATTCGATCTTCGAAGGCGTCGGAACAGCCTTTCTTATTCCCCCGGTATACATCCTCACTACCCTGACATTCAGCGAGATGACGGGGCGGGCTCACGCGTTCGGAGTGATCAGCGGGCTGGGAGGGATCGGTGCGGCGGCGGGGCCCTTGATCGGCGGTTTCATAACCACGGCGATCAGTTGGCGGGCGGCATTCATATTTCAGGCTGCAGTCGTTTTCACCATAGTCATCCTCAGCCGTCGGGTTATCGATCCATTGCCGGCGGACCCGGAACGGCCCTTCGACATTGTTGGAGCGATCCTCTCCGCCGTCGGCTTGTTCTTCGTGGTGTCTGGCATCCTTCTCGCGGACACAAACCCGGGCCTTATGGCGGCGTGCTTTGTGGTCGGAGTAGTGTTTATCGTCGCGTTCTTTTTCTTCATCCGACACCGGGAGCGGACAGGCAAGGAACCGCTGCTCTCCATCGGGCTCTTCAAGAACCGCACGTCCAATCTCGGCCTGGTTACGCAGAATGCCCAATGGATGATCTTGATGGGCGTGTCCTTCGTCGTTTCGGTTTATCTGCAGACGGTCCGCGGCTATAACGCGATCCAGACAGGCGTGATCTTCACCGCCGCGACGCTCGGAATACTGTTTTCGTCGCTTGCGGCGGGGCGGCTGTCCGTAAAGTACTCGCAAAGAACGCTGATCGTCGGGGGGTTTCTGGTTACGCTGGGCGGCGTCGGGCTCCTGCTTTGGCTTGTGCCGTTAACCCCGAGCGCGTTTGCTTTTGTCCCCGGCCTCCTGCTGATCGGTCTGGGCCTGGGGGTGATGCTTACTCCGTCGGTTAATGTCGTGCAGTCCGCTTTTCCAGAGGAGCAGCAGGGAGAGATCTCTGGCCTTTCGCGAAGCATATCCAACCTTGGTTCGTCCTTCGGCACCGCGATCTGCGGCACAATCCTTGTAGCGGGCCTTTCTACCGGAGCTTACGCGACTGCGCTCGTCGTCCTTGCGGTAGTTTCCGTCATAGGACTCGTGATCGCACGATTCCTTCCGGCCAAACTCGGCCTGCCGGAGCCCGCTGAAGAACTAGCGTCGTGAATGTAAGTCCCATTTCCAGACGAGAAATGCCGATTTCCTGTGAAGAAATGCTCATTTCCAGACGAGAAATGCCCATTTCCAGACAGGAAATGACGTTTTCCTGAGAAGAAGTGACCTTTTCCTAAGAAGAAATGATCTTTTCCTCCCAAGAAATACCCATTTCCCGGCGACAAATATCCATTTCCAGTGTCGAAATGGACGATAATACGGCGGATGGACTGGAATGATAAGGTTATTTTCCTGACCGGCGCATCGAGCGGAATCGGGGAAGGATTGGCTCTGACGATGGCGGAGCGTGGCGCGGTGCTTGGTCTTGTGGCACGTCGACGCGAGCAACTCGAAAACCTTGCTTCTGAGTGTGAGGCAAAAGGCGCCAAAGCGGTGATATTCCCGTGTGACGTCACGGACGCCGCGGCGATCCAGGCGGCGGCCGATGGGATGCGTCTGGAGTTCGGACACATCGACATCTTGATCGCAAATGCCGGCATCGGCGGCAACGATCCGGAGACACGGTCGTACAACCCCGAAGCGGTAAAGAAGGTGATCGACACGAACCTGATGGGGGCTGTGAATTGCGTTCACGCCATCGTGCCGCAAATGATTAAACGGGGGCAGGGCCAGCTTGTGGCGATCTCGAG
>DATFEW010000265.1:0-6458 GCA_035250805.1 Pyrinomonadaceae bacterium | reverse complement strand
CGAACCGCTATCGCATACGCCGTTTACCGAGCAATGATGGACCAGTTTGCCGAAGACGCCGACTGGATAAAGGCCCAAATGCGTCAACGCGGCTACGACCCCGAAGACAATACGACCGATCTCGGCAAGCCGCAGGGCGTTGGCAATGTTGCCGCTGCAGCTGTCTTTGCTTATCGGCATCACGACGGAGCGAACCAACTCGGTGACGAGTTAGGATCGAGTGGAAAACCTTATTCCGACTACACGTTTTACCGTCCGGTGAATCCGGTTGATAAAATAATCGACCCCGATTGTTGGCAGCCTATCGAATTCACACTCGCCGCCAACAAGAAGGCAACGCCCGGGTTTCTTACACCGCATTGGTATCGAGTGAAACCTTTTGCTCTCGAACGAAGCGATATGTTTCGGCCAGGTCCGCAGCCAAAGGTCGGATCGAAACAGCTAAAGGACGAGGTCGATGAGGTTCTGCGAATGAACGGTACCCTGAACCTCGAACAAAAAGCGATAGTCGAATTTATGCGTGATGGGCCGCGTTCTACCGGACAGTCGGGCCATTGGCTCCGTTTTGCTCAAGCTGTCTCCGAACGGGACAAGTACGACATCGACAAGGACGTGAAATTGTTCTTCGCCGTTGCAAACGTTGCCTTCGACGCATTTATCGCCGCGTGGGAAACAAAACGTTACTACGATTCCTCACGCCCTTGGACGTTGATTCGGCACTATTACAAGGGCCAGACGATTCGCGGATGGGTGGGTTCGGGAAAAGGAGTTGCCATGATCCCCGCGTCGAATTGGCATCCATATTCGCCGATATCGTTCATTACGCCGCCCTTTCCCGGATACGTTTCTGGGCACAGTACCGTGAGCGCGGCATCTGCAAAAATGCTCGAACTATTTACGGGAAGCGATAAGTTCGGAGCAACCGAAACCCGCCATGCTGGTGAGCTGACCGAGCCTGGCGTATCGTGCGAAGTAAAGCAGATGGTCGACGGTAAACCGGTCACTACCGGCATAACCGCTGACGGCACTGTCATTCTTGCACTTCCCACGTTCACAGCCACCGCCGAGATGGCCGGCATATCGCGGGTTCTTGGCGGCTATCACATCCAGGCCGACAATATCGAAGGCCTCAATCTGGGAAAAAAGGTTGCGGAATATCTCTACCCGCGAACTACGGCCTACTTTGACGGAACGGCAAAAGTGACGGACCCTGCGGACCCGAGTACGTTCAGAGTAGCGAGCAAATAACTTTGCGACTAACCGATTAAGCAAGAGCGGCTGGAACATGGGATCGATGAAACGTTTTACGTTTTGTATTTTGGCCGTTTTCGCGGGATCGTGTTTGGCGGACTCTCTTTATTCGAATTTAATAACCGCATCAACGAACATTACATTTCTCCAACGCGAAGACGCTTATCGAGAAAACAACGTCGGTGTTGCCTATCTCGAACAGTTTGAACCTACCAAGGCGGTCGAAGCATTTCGCAGAGCATTGAGGATCGACCCGGAACTCAAGATAGCTCAAACCAACCTCGCGATCGCTCTTTTCAACGCCCAGGAAATAGATGCTGCCCGTGTGCAGGCGGAAAACGCATTGAAGGCCGACCCGAACCGGCTTCAGCTGCACTACCTGCTGGGTCTGATCGCAAGAACTCAAAATCGTACTGAAGACGCAGTCGCATTTTTTCAACATGTGTTGAAGGAGGATCCGCAGGATGTCGGCTCCAATGTAAATTTGGGCCAGATCCTTATGCAGCAGCGAAGGTTTGCAGAAGCTGCCGCGGTATTTCGATTGGCCACGCGTTCGGAGCCGTACAACTCTACCGCGGTTTACAACCTAGCCACCGCACTGCTTCGGGGTGAGCAGCGAGCCGAAGGGCAGACATTGATCGATCAATTCCAAACACTAAGGCAAAGCGGCGCGGCCACAAGTATTGGGCAAAACTATCTCGAACAGGGCCGATACGCTGAGGCGATCACTTCAACCGGGGCAGAACCGGAACTGGTGAACACGGCTCCACCAAAGGTCTCATTTCGTCCCGAGAATCTTGGTTTAACGGACGGTTTTTCGGCGAGCCGTAGCTCAAACAAAGGTCAAGGGTCGGGGACGGCTCTTTTTGATTTTGACAATGACGGCGATCTGGACGTGGCCAACTATAATACCAGGCTTCGACGGATCGATCTTCACCGCAACGATGACGGGAAGTTCACCAATGTTTCCCGGGCCGCCGGCAACACGACAATCGTTCCCGGAATAACGGTCGTCGGTATTGTTCCCGGCGATTACAACAATGACAAATTTGACGACCTGCTTGTATTTGGCCAAGGACAGATCTCACTCTTTGCGAACGACGGGAAAGGAAAATTTAAAAACGTAAGTTTGGAGGCTAAACTTCCGATAGCCAAGTCTACGGTCCTTACGGCAGCATTCGCGGACATCGATCATGATGGCGATCTGGACATTTTACTGGGTGGAACGTCGCAGCAAGGCTCGAACATGCTGGTACGAAACAATGGGGATGGTACCTTCGTCGATGTATCCACAAAGGCAAAGGTCGATATTCGGATCGGGGCAAAAGCGATCGTACCGACCGATTACGACAATCGCCGTGACCTCGATCTACTCGTTATGAACTCCGACGGGCACCCTACGCTTTTGCGAAACAGCCGCGATGGTTCGTTCACCGATGTTTCGGCCGCGATAGGGTTAGACATGGCGGGGAAATGGACTTCTGCGGCGGCGGCCGACGTTAATAAGGATTCCTATACGGACTTTTTCTTCGGCCGCGAGGATGGCGTCGGTGTTTTTGCGCTGTCCGACGGACGCGGAAAGTTCAAACTCTCTGACGCCCCTAAAGTTACCCAACGGACGCGGTCAGCCCAGTTCCTTGATTATGATAACGACGGATTAGTTGACCTGATCGTCGCAACCCCAAGTGGTATTTCAATAGTTCGAAATATAGGAAGCGGCTGGACAGAGATCGAAGAGGCCGTTGCCAGGGATGCGATCCTGAATCGAGTTCAGTCCATATTGTCCGGAGATATCGACGGTGACGGCGACATTGATCTGATCGTTCCGTTGAATGATGGCACGCTTCGTTTCCTTCGCAATGTTGGAGGCGAAGCTAACAATGCTGAGATCGTGCGCTTGAAGGGCCTCGTGAGCAACAGATCCGGATTGGGTTCAAAGATCGATCTTAGGTCAGGCAGCCTTTCGCAAAAGGTTGAAAGCTATTCGGCGAGTCCTATGCCCGCTCCCTCGCAGATCCATTTTGGATTGGGACGTCGTATCAGTACAGATGTCATTCGGATAATATGGCCATCCGGCGTTGTTCAAGCAGAGATCAGACCGAAAGAGCCGGAGACGCGAGCAGCGTTCAAGCCGATCGAGGTCGAGGAATTGGACCGAAAACCTTCATCGTGTCCGTACCTATATACATGGAACGGTGATCGGTTCGAATTCATTACCGACTTCCTCGGCGGAGGCGAGATGGGAAACTGGCAAGCGGAAGGGGCCTATCATTTTCCTGATTCGGACGAATATGTGCGAATTCCTTCCGATAAACTTGCCGTTAAAGACGGAATGTACGAGTTGCGCGTAACAAACGAGCTCGAGGAAGTATTGTTTCTCGATCATCTAAAACTCATCGCCGTCGAACATGACCGTGAGGTCGAGGTTTATCCAAACGAAGGCCTCGGAATCCCGACCGGAGGAAAGCGAATACTCTATACCGTCCGGAACGCAAGACCTCCGAAGTCGGCGATCGACGGGGCGGGAAAAGACGTCCTTGCGAAAATCGTTTCGCTCGACCGCAACTTTTACGACTCGTTCGAGCATACCTCTATTCGCGGATACTCTGAGCCTCACTCTCTCACGTTAGATCTTGACGAGCGTAAAGGATTTAACGGGCGAACTATGCTCCTATTAACGGGCTGGACCGACTACGCCTTTTCATCCGACAACCTCGCCGCTTCGCAGAGCGGCCGTTCACTTTTCTTTCCGCGCTTAGAAGTGAAGGACCGACAAGGTAATTGGAAAACCGCGATCGACAGCATCGGAATTTCCGTCGGACGTCCGCAGACGATCGCTCTCGATCTGACTAGTAAGTTTCTGTCAGATTCACGCGAGGTTCGGATAGTTACCAATGTAAAGACGTACTGGGACAAGATAGAAGTTGACACGTCCGAACAGTACCCGGTAGGAGAGACCGAGATGAAGCCATCAAGCGCAGAGTTGAGCGAGCGAGGATTCTCAAAAGAGGCGCGTTTTGGTGGGATGATCGTTCCTGACTATTCTCAGATCGTAAACGACGGCCGCTGGAAGTATTTTTCGGGCAGATTCACAAAGTTAGGTGACGTGCGGGTCCTCCTGGATAATATTGACGATGCTTTCGTGATCTCGAAGACAGGCGACGAACTTACCGTGCGGTTTAAGCCACCGGCGCCGCCGAAGCCCGGAAGAAAGTTTACGTTTCTTTTGTATGCAGATGGATATAGCAAGGAGATGGATATCAACTCCGGCAGCCCCGAAGCGGTTTTCCCGCTTCCGTTCAAAGGAATGCTGACCTATCCGTACGATTCAAATCAGGCGTATCCCTGGTCGCGGGACAAACAGGCCATTTACGACAAATACACTACACGGGCTGTCAACCGAAGATTACCGAGCCTTGAAGCGTCGCTATTGACTCCTTAACCTGATCAGATGGAATTGATTAGATATTCAGCCGCGGCTTGCCAGACCGATCTCCCAAATCCGCTTGACCGCTCACAGATGCGGCGTAACACCGACCGAATGCTCTCGATGATAGATTCGGCAGTTGCCGGAGCCGCGCCCTTTTTGCCGATTCGTTTGGCCGTATTTCCGGAGTTTGCACACTGCGCTCCGGTATATGCGTCGGTAAGTGAATTGATCAAAAATCTTGCGGTCGAAATTCCAAACGATCATACCGAAAGGCTTGTTCAGAAAGCGAAGGAGCATGACATTTTTATTCAGTCCGGTTCGATGCTTGAGATCGACCCGCGCTGGAAGAACGCAATTTTCAATACAACTTGCCTGATCGGACCCGAAGGCATTCTCTACAAGTACCGAAAAGTAAACACCTGGATCCCGTACGAAGTCCACACCAGCCCGCACGACATCGATGGGTATGACGAACCGCTGTTTCCTGTTGCTGATACGCCGATCGGTCGCATCGGCTGCGCGATCTGTTATGACTGGCTTTTTCCTGAAGTCTTACGCCAGCTTGCCGCAAATAGAGCCGAGGTCCTGATTAGGGTTTCGGCATATATGGATCCGTGGAACGCAACCGCTCCTATGGATTGGTGGACGGTCATTAATCGGGCACGAGCGATCGAAAACACTGCGTTCGTAGTTGCGGCAAATCAAGCAGCCAGCTTGTCGAAGTATCCGCCGTATTCGTGGTCTGGCGGAAGTCAGATAGTCGATTTCGAAGGACGTTTGCTTGCTGATGCCTCTCCCGGGCCCGGGGAGCGGATCGTAGTAGCTCCGATCGACGTCTCAGCCCTTCGTCATGAGCGGTCAGCACGAACAGGCCACTCCATGCTTGCCCACTTGCGTACCGAAGCATATCCCGTTTATCGCCAGCATTTCTATCCGCCAATGTTGCCTAATCTAAATGAAGAGGATCTTTCCTATGAGCGGAATAAGGACTTGATCGAGAGATCGAAGACCCTCATTGAACTCGAGACCTGAATCGGACAGAACTGACCGAAAGACCGTCCGGTTATGGATTCGTGAGCTTTGCGTATCAAGCAGCTGTGCAACATCGGTGCAACAAATTAGCTAAAATGTCCGAAACCTATTCACGCGGAATTCAACCAATCCATAAATATACCGAACGCAAATGAACTCCCAAGGATTCAGGTAAGCAGATGATAATTACTTTTAACCATTGGGTCCCAGGTTCGAGTCCTGGTCGGATGACCAATCATTACAATTTAAAAAGACGTCCGATCGCGGACGCTATTTTTTGCGGTAAACCCTTTCATTTATCCTTCAATTGGCAGCTGCGGAAAGTTCACCGGTTGGCGTGTTTCAGTCTTTCCGATAGCGCCGGAAACCGAAATTGGCAATCTTTTCAGCGTGCTATGTGTCGCAAAATCGAGTAGGCGTGTTAGTTTCTTTCTGCATAGTTGCTAATGGCATCGGGATAGCGGGGCGAGTGAAGCGCCGAGACGGTCAGAGTAACCAAACGTAAAAATCGGGAATTAGATTTGTATATGGAAACTGTAACTCTAGTTCAACTGATAGCTGTCGTTTTAACAATCTATGCCATCTTCGTGGCAGTGTTTTTAGTTTTGGAAAACCGGAGTCCGCAATCAACCCTGGCCTGGTTGCCCGTGTTGCTGCTTTTGCCGATCATCGGCCTGTTTATTTATTTACTTACGGGCCGCAATTGGCGCGCATTCAGTCATCGCCACGAGCTAGTGAAGGTAGT
>DATFEW010000264.1:0-6151 GCA_035250805.1 Pyrinomonadaceae bacterium | reverse complement strand
TTTGGTCGCGGCTTTTTTGTAATAATGACTGCAACTGCTTGAGTCCGTTGACCGTCTTAGCTAAGATATAAGATTCAGAAGGTTATAGAAATCGACCTATTGGTAACCAAAGATGAGTACAGGAACTGAAACAACAGCAGCGGCCGGCCTCCGGGGCGTGGTTGCCGCGCAAAGCTCTATCGGCGATGTCAATGGCGAAGAAGGCATCCTGATTTATCAGGGCTACGATATTCACGATCTCGCTGAGCACTCGACCTTTGAAGAGGTCGTTTTTCTTTTGTGGAACGGACGGCTGCCGAACCAGGCCGAGCTTGATGAACACACGGCGCGGCTGCGCCGGAATTACGAGGCACCGAAGGAAGTCATCGAACTTATGAGGCAGTATCCGAAGTCATCGGACCCGATGGACGTGCTGCGGACTTCGGTTTCGTCGCTCGACCTTTATGATCCGAAAGGGCAGGGAACTGACCGCGAATCTGCCGTCGGTGCGGCAGTTCGGATCACGGGCCAGATCGGTACCCTCGTCGCAGCATGGGACCGCATTCGCAACGGCCATGAGGTTATTGCACCTGATCAGAGCTTGGGCATTGCAGAGAATTTTCTCTATATGCTTCGCGGAAAAAAAGCTGACACCGATGAGTGCCGGATGTTCGACATTGCGTTGATCCTGCACGCCGATCACGAGCTAAATGCCTCTACATTCACGACGCGTGTCGTCGCCGGTACGCTGTCGGATATGTACGGATGTGTAACTGCAGGGATCGCGGCACTTGCGGGACCATTGCATGGCGGGGCGAATACAGCTGTGATGAAAATGCTACTCGAGATCGACAGTATGGAGAATGTCGATGAATGGGTCGACGACGCGCTCGCTCAAAAGAAAAAGATCATGGGCATCGGGCACGCCGTTTACAAAACGGAAGATCCGCGTGCCACGTGGCTTCGCAAATTCTCAAAGCAGATGGCCGACAAAAAAGGTGAGCAGAAGTTTTTTGAAATGTCGCAGCGCATCGAGCAGCTAATGCGGGAGAAAAAGGGAATGTTTCCAAATGTCGATTTCTATTCGGCTTCGACATATTACCTGATGGATATTCCGCTCGACCTGTTTACGCCGATCTTCGCTGTCAGCCGAATCTCAGGCTGGACCGGCCACATCCTTGAACAATACGCGAACAACAAGCTCATACGCCCCCGTGCCGAATACATCGGCCAGCGAGGGTTGAAGTACACACCGATCGCAGAGCGCGAGTGAACAGCGAATTACTAACAGGGAACAGTAAAAGAAGCTCCGGAAAATCGGAGCTTCTTATCATTTTCAGGTGTCACGAATTTTAGCTTTCTTTTACTATTCCGGGCAATCGCGCTCGCCCTCTACCCTGATCGTCGTGTTCGGAAGTTTTCGGAAATGGCGTGCCTTTTTCGCGTCGATCTTGATCTCTTTCGCTTTCACTGCCTGGTCGGAGCCCGTACGCGAGACCAGAAACCTCACGCATTTGCCGCAGGTATTCTCGAGCTTAGCCGTGTCGGGTGTTTTTCCATCAGTCAGACGCGCGCATACGGGCACGCGCACGATCCCTTCGCCCTGTTGCACAAGGATCTCCCAGCGGTGACCGCGATTGTTCTGCTCATGTTCGCGCCCGATGACGTACGCCTCGTAACGCGTCGCCATCCATTCGGAAAGCGGCCCCTCGCCATCATTACAAAACGCCTGGAATTGCGGAGGAAATTCGCGACCCGTCGGGCCAGCCGCGAATAGGAGAGTTGCAGAAATCAAAACGACGGGGATCGCAAACGCCCTCATTTCTTCACCACCCTTTGTTGAATTTTGAAAGTTTACCTCGCGGAAGTATATATCAATCGACCATTAGGACTCAATCACTTTTTCGGGCACTTATCGTGTTATGGTCAAGGTTGTGAAAGTGTCTGTCGTAATACCTTCGTATAACGAAGAAAAGTACTTGCCTAAGACGCTTGAAGCTTTGAAGAATGCGTTAGGTGCCATACCAGACAGCGAGGTAGTTGTGGTCGATAACGAAAGCACGGACGGGACACGTGAGATCGCTTTGCAATTCGCCGCGAGAATATTGGAAGAGACCGAGCACAACATTGCACAAGTACGAAATACGGGAGCAGAAGCGGTAAGCGGCAGCGTGATCGTATTTGTTGATGCAGACACGATAGTACGGCGCGGAGTGTTCGAAAAGATAATTGAAGCGATGTCGAATGATAAATGCTTAGGCGGCAGCGTCAAGGTCGAATACGAACGGGCGAGCCGCGGATGGGTGCGTTTTTTTATGCAGAGCTGGTCGTTCTGGGCTCGTTTCACAAAGATGCGTCAGGGCGCGCTGCAGTTTTGCCGCAGCGATGTATTTCGCGAGCTCGGGGGTTACGATGAGACGATCTATGTAGGCGAGGACATCGAATTTCACTGGCGTCTTGATAAGCTTGCTCAGAAACGTGAAGGATTTACTGCCTTTATCGAAGAGCCAAAGGTCCTTACCTCTTCACGGCGATGGGACAAGATGGGTTTTCGGATGCTCTTCATTGGCCACCCGGTAACGATCTTTCTAGGATGGCGAATGCGCTTTTTATGGAAAGACTGGTACGAAAACGCCATTAGATAGACTGTTTAGACTTACAAACCCGGCCTCCAATAGATCCGCTATCGATATCGTCGGCATTCCAGGATACAAAAGACTCGTCCGTTTTTGCGATAGGTTCTAATTGACGAGACCCAACTCTCGGTCAACTGGGACGAAGATATGGATACAAGGAAAGCAACATCGAGGAAGGCAGCCAAGGTCTCGACTGAGCGGTTGGAGGAAGAGTTACAGAACAACGTAGAAAAGATCATTGCGATCGAACAGGAGCACAAAGACAATCAAACGCGAGGTGAAAAACTATCTGAAGTAATAGCACGCTTTTGCGGAAGCATGACTTTCGTTTATATCCACATTGTATGGTTCGGCGGCTGGGTACTGTTGAACTCTCTTACATCGTTTGCGTTCGACCCCTTTCCGTTTACTTTTCTGACGTTGGTCGTTTCGCTAGAGGCCATTTTTCTATCGACGTTTATCCTCATCAGTCAGAATAACGAGACGAAACTCACCGAGCGCAGGAACCACCTTGACCTTCAGATAAACATTCTTGCGGAGCAGGAAAATACAAGAATGTTGGAGCTGGTTCGGCTGATCGCACGCAAAGTCGGTGTCGAACATGATGATCCAAAGACGGAAGCCCTCCTCGAACACGTGGAGCCTGTAAAGATCGTTGAGCAGATCGTGACCGCCAAGGATGAAGATAATAACAATAAGAGCGACACGGATTCTGAGTAACGTCTTAGTCGAATCAATGAAACGTTTTAACGGAAATTGTGGGAAATGACCTCACTCGTGATCTCTTTTATGGGCTTGAAATAGAGGGCCTTTATCATGCCGCGTTCTTCAAAGATGCCGCGGATGATCAGGTAATCGTTCTGGTTGATCTCTTTGCGAAACCGCTCGAAGATATCGGGCATTACGACGAAATTTGAATGGCCGGTTTCGTCTTCTAAAGTAAGAAAAACAACATTCTTTGATGTCGCTGGACGCTGGCGGATGATCACGGCCCCGGCAACAGAGACGATCTCTCCCGCTTTCAAATTACGAGCGTCCTCGGCGGACAGGATCCCTTTTTTGCGCATTTCTTCGCGCACAAACGCCATTGGGTGCCTGCCGATCGAGATGCCGGTTTTGCGAAGATCGGCGTCGATAAGGTCGAGGCCTTCCATGCGGGTTAAGAAGGGAGCTGTAGCAGAAGCCTGACCGTTAGGGAGGGCCCCGGGGTGGTCAAAGTGTGAGCCCTCCCTAACGGTCAGGCCTCCGCTATCTTCAAACAACTCGCCGGCGGGTTGGATCGCGAGCTCGGATTGCCAAAGAGCTTCGCGGCGGTGAATGGTGCCTTCGAAATTCAGCGCACCGGCAAGGCTTAGAGCTCGGACTTCTCTTTTGTTGATCTCGGGAACGCGGCGGACGAGGTCTTCGATGCTGGTGTAGGAGCCATTGCAGAGGCCCGCGCATAAGCAAGGGCGTAACGAGTAGGTAGGCTTGAATGTTTCGCCCTTACTAACGTGCGGGCTTCTGCAACGCTCAGCAACGATCTTCTTGCCGATCTCTTCTCGCAAGCCGCGGACGTAATTCAAACCGACGCGGACCTGCTGTTCGCCCTTCACCTCTTCGACCGTAAATTCATACTGCGACTTGTTGATATCCAACGCGAGGAAATGCAGGCCGTGACGCTGGGCGTCTTTTACCAGCGTTGCAGCGGAATAAAAACCGAGCGGGTAGTTATTGAACATCGCAGTCATAAAGCACGCGCGGTAATGCACGATGAAATATGCCGATGCGTAGGCGAGCAGTGCAAAGCTGAATGCGTGAGATTCTGGAAAACCGTAGTTTGCGAACGCACGCGTATAATTGACGATCTGTTCCTGCACGTCTTCAGGGATGCCGTTTTTAGCCATGCCGTCGCGAAGGTTTTGGCTGATGCGTTCCATCTTGCGATCGGGGCGTTTAAATCCCATCGCACGCCGAAGTTCTTCGGCTTCAGAGCCGGTAAATCCGGCGATATCCATCGCCATTTTCAAAAGCTGCTCCTGAAAAAGCGGCACGCCCATCGTGCGCTCCAAAATGGGTTTTAGCGATTCGTGCGGATACGTTACCGGCTCAAGCCCCTGCCGCCGATTTATGTACGCGTGGAGCATATGGCCAACAACCGGGCCGGGCCGGATGATCGCAACCTGGACGACGATGTCGTAAAAATTCTTTGGTTTCGATTTTGGAAGAAAAGCGATCTGCGCGCGGCTCTCGACCTGAAACATCCCGACCGTGTCTGCATTTTGCAGAGCCTCGTAAACCTCCGGATCGTCGGCAGGGACCTTGTAAAGATCCATGTCCTCGCCGTGATGCTCGCGTATTAACGTGATGGTGTCGCGAAGGACGGCCATCATCCCCAGGCCGAGCAGATCGATCTTTACGATCTTCAGCGCCTCGCAATCGTCCTTGTCCCATTGGATGATGGTGCGGTCGGGCATTGCGGCGGGCTCGAGCGGAACGACGCCGTCGAGTCGCTCCCACGATACGACCATGCCGCCCGAGTGCTGCCCGAGATGACGCGGGAAATCCAGGATGCGTGTGTAGAGATCGGCAAATTTCTGCAGCTTTACGTTTCCCGCCGGATCGAAACCTTCTTCTCTGAGGCGGCGGTTAAGCTCTTCGCCTTTGAAGATCTCGTAGTAGGAATTGAGCTTGGACAGACGGTCGAGCACGTCCGTGCCAAATCCGAATGTCTTTCCGACCTCGCGCACGGCTGATTTGCCTCGATAGCAAATGACGTTCGCCGTCATCCCCGCACCGCGGCGGCTGTATTTTTCGTAAACGTGCTGGATCACTTTTTCGCGGTCGTCTCCTGAGGGCAGGTCAATATCAATGTCGGGATACTGCTCGTATTTTTCGGAAAGAAAGCGCTCGAAAAGCAATTTGTGCTGGATCGGGTCGACCGCCGTGATACCAAGGGCGTAACAGACGACCGAGTTTGCCGCCGAGCCACGGCCTTGCGAAAGGATGTTGTTCTCTTTGCAAAAATCGGAGATGTCAGAAACGGTAAGAAAATATCCCGCAAGCTTCTTCATCTCGATGATGCGAAATTCTTTCTCAAGACGCGGTATCACCTGCGACCGTATCGGCCATGACTTTTGGAGGTACCGCGTATGCGCCCGTTCGATCGCTTTGGCGCGAAGAACCGAATTTACTGTCTTACCCGCCGGAATCGGATACTCCGGGAAATTGTACGCAAGCTCGTCCATCGAAAAATCTACACGCGAGGCGATCTCGTTCGTTATCTCGACAGCCTCGGGATAATCTTCGAAAAGATCGAGCATCTGCCGCTGCGATTTCAGGTAACGCTCGCTGTTTTCCGAAAGAAGTTTGCCTGCGTCGTAGATCGTCGTGTGATTCTTTATGCATGTGAAAACGTCGAAGAGCTCGCGGTCGTGCTGATCGGCGTAATAAACGCCATTGCTTGCGAAATAGGGAATATGCAGCTTGTGGGCAAAGCCAAGCAGCGTCTGGTTTATCGCTTCTTCACTGCGCAAATGGTGACGCTGAAGCTCTAC
>DATFEW010000216.1:0-2460 GCA_035250805.1 Pyrinomonadaceae bacterium | reverse complement strand
CGGCGTCTTTCACCTCGCCGATCAGGTCCCAGTTCGCTAGTCCCTTGTAGCCTTGCTCGCGTGTCCGGCCGTGCACCTGAATATGTTCGACACCGCACTGTTCCGCCATCTTAGCAACGTCGACAACGTTGATCGACGCATCCGAAAAACCGGTCCGCAATTTGAGTGTCAGCGGTATCGAGATCGTCTTTTTTATCTCCTTCAGGATCGTCTCGAGACGCTCCGGTTCACGCAGCAGCCCGGAACCGCCGCCGTTCTTCACGACCTTTGGCGCCGGGCAACCGCAATTTACATCGAGGATGTCGGCACCGACCTCTTCGGCCATCTCGGCTCCCATTGCCATCCTCTCCGGCCGTCCTCCAAAGATCTGCACCGCAAACGGCCGCTCATCCTCATCAAAACGCATCTGCCGCTTCGATTTCGGATTTCCGCGCGTCAACCCCTCAACAGAAATGAATTCAGAAACCACCAGTCCTACGCCACCCCGCCGCTTAATAAGCCGGCGGAAGGTATAGTCCGTAACGCCCGCCATCGGTGAAAGGATGAGCGGCGGATCGATCGAAATGTCTCTGATCTGGAACGGCTTCATACGACTGTGACCTGGTTAGATGCTTCCGGCTCGTCGATCATTTCCTGAAATCTGGTGAAAAACCTTCCCACGTGAAACCCGTCCATTATCGCATGATTCGCCTCTACCGATAGCGGCATAAGCTTGCGCTCCCCGTCCTCGAATACCTTTCCGAATACGATGCGCGGGACCGTCTGAGTTTTGTCAAGACGGCTTGCATGCTTAAAACTCGTGAATGAAACCCACGGAATGACCGAATAATAGATCATGTCCCGGCGCTCCAATTCAACATCGAAGGACTTGAGAGCCTTGTATTTCGCTGTCGCTTCTTTTCCAGACCGGTTGAATTCGAAAACGTCGTCCTTCATCTCGTAATACGCGAAGGAAAAGGTCTGATCGTCGTTAAGGATCGTCTGCGTCGCATGGATGCGATCAAATTCGACCAAGCGTCCATCCAGCAATCGTATTCGGAACTCGCGAATCTCATTTGCCGCTGCGAGCGAGTAGTAAAGGGCCGTCAACGAAAATCCCAATCCGTTACTCTTGCAGAACTGATACACCGACGTCACATCGAGATTCGCCGCGAAATTGAAAAAGGGGTCCTCGTAGTTCTTAAAGAACTCGTATGTCGTTTTTCGTGGCCAGTTTTCAATATCAACGTCGATATGCATTTTTACGTATTATATGCGTAGCCTCGCCAGCTAGGTGTTTGTTAAAATTTAACTCGGATCAGTTTGTAAAACGCCAGAGACATTGAATATACTTCATCAGCTTTTGATTCTGTAACAGCGAATTTAGGAACCACATCGGTTACTCACACGGACTCGGAGGGCGCGACCTACATCGGCAACGCCCGACTACGAAAGCGCCGCACCTTACCCTCGGGGCCTACAAAGGAGAAAAAAATGGTTAATGGTCAATACAGAAAACAATACGCGAGGCTTGCTCTATTGCTGGCGCTCGTTTTTGTGTGTTTAATTCCTGCGTTTGGTCAGGATATAACATCCGGAACCATCTCAGGAACCGTTCTTGACGAGAAGGGAGCCGTCGTTCCGGGAACCACTGTTGAAGCAAAAAACGTTGCAACCGGTTTCGCGCGTTCGTTCACAACCGACGATGAAGGGCGCTTTACGATCCTTGCATTGCCGCCGGGACGCTATGTTGTTTCATTCACAAAGGACGGCTTTGCGCAACATAATCAGGAAAACGTGGACGTGACGGTCGGGGCCAGAGTCGTATTGACCCCCACGTTAACCGTATCGGGAGTGACCGGCGTGGTTACCATCACCGAGACGCCCACTGTCGATACGACAAAGACCGAGGCAAGCACGACGATAAACGAAACGGCGATCAGCAACACACCTATCCTGGGTCGAAAATTTGAAGATCTGCTTACTCTCACGCCGGGCGTAGCCATAACCCAGGGACCGGATGGAGACGAGATAAACTTCTCAGGCCAACGCGGAATCTTCAACAATGTCAGCCTCGACGGCGGCGATTACAATAACGGCTTCTTTGGCGAGCAGGCTGGCGGTCAGCGAGCAGCGATCGACATCACGCTCGACGCTGTCAAGGAGTTCCAGGTCATCGCCACCGGTGCTAATGCCGAGTACGGTCGCACGGCGGGCGGTATTATCAACGTTATTACTAAATCAGGTACGAACGATTTCCACGGCAGCGTATTTTACTACCAACGACACAGAGCGCTTACTTCGCGGACATCAGACGGAAAGGAACTGCAGGATTTTCATCGCGAACAGTACGGTGGCACGGTGGGCGGCCCGATCGTCAGGAACAAAGCTTTCTTTTTCTTCGCGTTAGAAGGAATTAACGAGAATCTCGTGCGGCCGAACTTGAGTGAGCAGATCGGATCCATCCCATGTCCGGTTTCA
>DATFEW010000199.1:0-5041 GCA_035250805.1 Pyrinomonadaceae bacterium | reverse complement strand
GAGGACGGAAATCCGGTTGCCGTAACCCTCGAAGTTCATCTGCAAGCCAACGTTATCGATTCCTCAATAACAGCGCGCGGAATACCGGCAGTCAATTCCAAGGATATACAAACTCAGCTTTTGTTGGCAGAGAATAAAACGGCGATCCTTGGCGGTTTCTCGATCGATCAGGATAGTAAATCTTTTTCGAAGGTGCCGGGTCTTGGCGACATTCCGCTCCTCGGCGAACTCTTTAAGCGACGAATTCGCGACAAACGGCTGAGTAGACTATATTTTGCAATCTCCGTAGACGTTATTCCCTATCCCGAAGCGATCTCACCCGTTGTGGTTCCGGGAGCTACCACTGATCCGCAGACTATCACTGAGGAAATGAAAAAACGGGCGGAAGAGGCTGAGGCGACTCCTAAGAAGAAAAAAGACAATTAACTGAACAGATAAAGCAAAAAATGAGCTTTAAGCCGTCGAGGAGAAAACTGAGGGAGCCGAGGAATGTCGTCGAATAGATTCATCGATAGCAGTGAGATTGGATTTGAGGACAAACTCAGCGAACTGTGGGACTCCGCCACGGATGGAGCCGGACGAGCTACGGGAACCGGCGGACTTGCAGAGGATACTTCGCACGTACTTCAAAGCGCGGAGAAAAAATACAGCGTCGGCGGTTCACAGCAGTTTTCTCACTACCTGAACAAGGACACTTCTAGCCGTTACCAGGCAATCGTTCTGAACGTAGCGATCGGCGAGTACAACTCGTCCCACTACGAAGTTGGTCTTGTCGAGATCAATAATTCTGACCACCGAAACGGCGTAATTCACGCGTTGCGGGTCAGTCCATTCCACGTACATTTTGTTTCACTCGACCGGATTTTTTTCGAGTATATGCACTCGCACATTTACGATGCGCGTGCGCAGTCCTTGGTTCTCGAACATCAACAGAAGAAACAGTCGCAAAAGACGAAACAATGGGGCGAGGGTAAAACGACCCTCAATGAAGAGGAAGCCTACGCCGCGATTGCCGCATCGGATGCAGATCTTCAGAACGAGGCTGAAGAATGGATAGACCTGACCGATATCACCGAATATGAGCAAAATATCCGACGCAACGAAGCCGAGCTCACGACCCAGGAATTCATCCGGCTCATTTTGATGGAATTTCTGCGTTCCGGCTCGAGCGACATGCATATCGAGGCGGGTCAACCGACAGGACGTATCCGGTTCCGATACGACAGCGAAATGTTTGTCCGCTGGGACAATATTCCCTTTGTAAAGATCAAGCAGATCTGCATGGGAATGGCCGAGACCTCGGGCAAAGACGCATCGCAAATGAAGTTCAAGGATATCGATTCGACCGTTAAGGTACGTGCCCTTCGTCAAGGCCGCACCGCTGAGGTCGAACTGAGATTCGTATCGCAGCCGACCCTATATGCTCCGTCAATAGTCTTGCGGTCTCAACTGAAGCCTATCCGTGACATTGCGGAGGTGGGATTTCTGCCGCAGCAAATAGCCGATCTGAAAGCAGCCTACTCCCAAAAACGCGGGATCCTTATCATCACCGGCGCGACTGGTTCGGGGAAGACGAACACGCTCGAAGCGATTTACGCCGCGCTGGAGGAAGCCGATACGCGCAAGATCATTGAGATAGGTGAACCCATCGAGATTCGCTCGCTGTACCGCACCCAAATGAGCCTGCGACCGAATACTCCCTTCACCTGGTGGGATGCCTTTTATTCATGCCTGCGTGCAGACCCAGATATCATCGGCATCGGCGAATTGCGGTCCGGCGAGCACATGTCTGTCGCAATAAATGCGGCACTCACCGGCCACCTCGTGCTTTCGACGTTTCATGCGGCGAATGTCGAGGACACATTATCACGAATGTTTCAACTTGGCCTGCCCCGTGAAAATCTTTCGACCGGCATGAATTTGATACTGGCGCAATCACTCATTAAGAAGCTGTGTACGAAATGTAAAGTGATCGATCCGAACCCATCTGAGATCTACGACCGGCCGGTATACAAGGCCGTTGGATGTCCGGAATGCTTTAACAAGGGGACTCGGGGACGGACCGCTATGGCAGAGCTTCTCTACATTAATGAGGAGGTTAAAGAATGGATCGAAAACAGAAACTTGACGGCTCGTGATGTCGTTTTACGGGCGATACAGGCGGGCTATCTTATTCCGATGAAAGAAGTGGCGCGCGAGAAGGTTATCGCCGGCGTTACTTCCGAGATGGAGGTCGCGGCTGTTCTTGGCCTGGTTGAGAGCCGTCGGCAATATTCGAATCAAATGTTCGGGACTGCTTCGGCATCTGGCGATCCGCTTCCGTCAGTGCCAGAGAATACAGGTCAGCCCGACGAAATTATCGAAGGAAAGTTTATCGGCTAGTGACTAGCGTCTTTGTTTTATGAAGGAAGAAAACCGAGTTTACGCAGCTGCTGCGGGGACGTCTTCGACGACGATCAGGGGCAGCTTCGCAGGTCAGAACGCGATCAGTGCCGAAGCGGAAGCCTCGTCATACGTCGGTACGGATTTCGCCGCATCTGGGGCTGGCACCTATGACATCGAACATTCCGAAAACGGCTTCAATTTCGTCGGCCAAGACTCGCTTGGCACGATCGTTAAAGGGTTTGTTCAAACCACGGAGGCCCAGCTCGCGGAAAAAGAGCTTGAAAGGGCTGGGATACAGGTTCAGTCGATCAATCCGCGCCGAGGCACGAGAAAGAAAAATCGCCGGCCAACGGGCGTAGAATTTGCTACGCTCGCTGAACAATTTGGTGACTTAATGGAAGTTGGACAGAGCCCGACTCAGATCTGTCGACTCTTGTCTTACGCACAGACCAATGCCCTTCTAGCCGATGCCTTGCTTGATGCAGGTGAGTTGATCATGAACGGCCGCTCGCTTTCAGAGGCGTTTGCCGCACAGCGCGACCCCAAGGGCGAGCCTCTATTCCCGATCACATTCATATGTGCCTTGCGAATCGGTGAAGAGGTCGGAACCGCCTCGGATCTCGACAGCGGTGCGAGCAAAAGTGCATTCCTGCTCACGCTCCACAGATTTGCTGAGGCCGAGAAAAAGGCTGATTCAATAAGAACGAGCATCAAGTGGGCGATGATGTACCCTGTCGCGGTTATTGTTTTCTGCATTGTTGCGGTTGGCATCGTGGAGTATTTCGTGATGCCAAAGATGGTCGAACTTTACACGTCCCTTCTCACCGGCGAAAACCAGCAGCTTCCCTTTATAACGCGGGTCATGATCGGCGGTTCTGATTTCTTGACGAGCTGGTGGGGGATAGCCGCTGTGATCGGGGTGTTTATTGGGGCGATCGCGTTCACAAAGTGGGCGCGATCTTCCGCCGGAAAGGATGCGCTAAACGTGTTTGCTCTCCGGCTGCCGGTTTTTGGGCCCTTCTTCAGGCACTACTATGCGGCCCAGACGCTGCGAACTCTCGCAATGCTGTCGTCGGGCATTCCGTCGATGTCGGAACGATTTGCGATTGCAGCCGAAACTTCGCCAAATCCGGAGTACGCCGCTATGCTGCTGCACGTTAGGCATCGGTTTATGACCGAATCAACCGATCTGCACAAGCTTTTCCTGCCGTACCCGTTTCTGATGGGGAAAGAATTCGGCGGTGTGCTCTTAGCCTTTGAAAAGACGGCAGACATGCAGGGCAGCTTTCACAATTACGCCAAGGTGGTCGAGACCCGCGCCGAGCGCGAACTCGAAAGAGTTTTGTTTTGGTTTCAGAATTTTGCGATCGTGCCGGTTGGAATATTTGTAGGGTTTATCGTCGCCGCGCTATACAGCCCGATGTTCGAGCTTGCGGGACGGATCGGACAGTGACACGAACTTGATGGGCAGATCGAGTTACACAATTCGGCGTCAGGACGGTATGACGGTAGTCGAAGTGCTGGTCGTTGTTATCATCATCGCTGTCATCGCAGCCTTTGCGATAATGCAAAAGGGTAGCGCAAACGAACAGTTTCAACGGCAAAACGTCGCCCATGAACTTAAAGTCGCGTTTGAACGCGCCCGGTTTGACTCCGTAAAACGGCGTGCGGAAGGCGCTGGACCGGCAGAAGTATTTATAGAGACCGACAGATTCACGTTGAGGACGGACTCTGATCTGAGTACTGATGGATTGGAAAGTACTGTCACTGCTCTTCCCCCAAACATTTCGATCGCTATATTCGAAGGCGTAACCGGCGATGTAACGGTCGCTTTCGACAAGCGCGGTGAAACGACAACTACAGGAGCAACTACCCCGGCTTTTCTCGTTTGTAACGGGACATGCACGGCTAACGACGATTCCCCGGCCAATTCGAATATTGTATTAATTACCGCGACCGGAACTGTGAACTTGCTGCCTGGCGGAGCGACACTGCAGACGTTCAACGCACCGACGGTTGCGGCCCCGATCGGAGACGCGGCCAACATAGACCTAAATTCTTGGGCTCAGCTGACACCGACGCCGACGCCTTGAGAGGTACTACGGGTAAGTTATGTACGAACACGAAAATAGAGAAGGGATAATGCGCCGACTCTATTGCGGCCAAAAGGGTTTCACTCTGGTGGAAGTGATTGTGGCAGGGATCGTCATGGTCGTACTTTGTGTTGGTCTGCTTACCGTTTTTAGTTACGTAACCAATATCAATCGCGGAAACAACATTCGTGCCCAGGCGCTGGCAGCCCTTCAACAGGAAATCGAATTTTACCGGACCCTCAGATTCGTTCCCGGACTGCGGACGGCCGTGGACCTCCCAAATCATCGTCACGCGAATCTTTACGATTCCACTGGTCAGCCTTCCGGCTCGTGGACGCGCCCGCAAGTTACGAGCGCCTCGGGAATGGTTTTCGATGTGACGGTAACCGTCACGAACCTCGGGTATGCGCCGGGACTTGCCGCTTCAGAAGAGGCTTGTACATTCAAAGAAATCGTCATTAAGGCGGTGCCGGCGGTGACACAGGAGGGTTGGCTTTCGGACGACAGTTTAAAGACTACGATCACTATGCAGCGTGTACGGACGAATTGAACGGGGATCGGAG
>DATFEW010000172.1:0-14555 GCA_035250805.1 Pyrinomonadaceae bacterium | reverse complement strand
ATTGTACTGCTCCGAAGCTCCGACCTTGTTCTTCATCTGCAGCTGCACCATCGCCAGGTTATATCGGGCCCGGGCGAACCGCGGACTCATTTCAAGGCATTTCTTGTATGCCTCAATGGCCTTCTCCGGCTGATTGTCTGCGAAATAGGCGTTCCCAAGCAGGTAAAATCCGTCAGAATAGTTTGGATTAGCTTTAGTAAAGTTGATCAGGCCTGCTACCGCGCTTTTGTAATGTTTGGTGGCCTCGGCAGGCTTGTTCAGAAGGTCGTTTGCTCGTCCCAGGTAGAAATACGTCTCACCATCCTGAGGACTTATCTTCAGCGCATTCATACAGGCCGTTATTGCAAGCTCCGGCTTTCCGACGTCATTATAGGCCCTGCAAAGGTTCGTATAGGCCATGTATTCGTTCGGCAAATAAAGGATACCGGCCTTAGCGGCCTCAATAGCTTCCTCATGACGTCCGGCCATACTGTAATACCAGCTAATATCCGTATATAAGCCTCCGTCCTTCTGAAAGATACGGAGCCCTCTGCGCATGATGTCAATGGCGTCGTTGAATCTGCTCTGCGACCGATACATATCGGCTAATGTTCGGTAAACCGCCAGATTATCCGGCTTTGATTCCAGGGCCTTCAAATATGAGGCTTCGGCATCCTGCAGTTTTCCCTGTTTCTGGTGTGCGTCTGCGACAAAGACGTGCGCATCCGAAAGATAGATGGTGCCATTTTGAATAGCCAACTTGGCCGACCTTTCCTGTCCCTCAAGGTTACCCATCGCCGCATAGATGCGGGACATGAAATAGTGAAGATTGCCATTTACCGGTGTTTTTGCCGAGAGCTTCTGGTATGAGGCAAGAGCGTCGTCGTAGTTCTTGAGTTCGTAGTTAACTTCGGCAGACGTCTGCAAAAGAGATGCATCGTTCGGGGCCAATTTTAATGCCTCGCGGATATCAGCGCTCGCCGCAGCATAGTCTTTTCGCTCGTAATGTACATATGCGCGGATGCGATACACCTCAAGCGGCTTGTAACCCAACTCCAAGGCCTGGTTCAGGTGCGAAACAGACTGATCGTATTCTTTGAGATATTGATGAGCAAATCCCTTCCAAAAATGGGCATCCGCATTACTCGGGTCGAAGGTGATGGACTCCCCGTACTTATTGATGGCCTCGCGATAGTTCTTCTGTCGATAGGCTTTGTCCGCCTGTTCACGCAACTGTTTTGCTTTTTTTGTGTCGCGCTTGACAGTCGCCTGCGCGTCCACGAACTCGGGAATTACAAATGCTGAAACTGCAAGGATTCCTAAAAGAGCAATAATATGGGCACGTATTTTCATCGCTTTTCCAACTTTATTGAAGAATGATCTTCCTGTCTCGAGTCGAAGTCGGTTTCGGCGTCGCCTTTTGAGTCGGCGGCGTACCTGAAGACTTCTTGCCTGTGGTCTGCGGCGTTTGTTTTGTCGTCACTGTTTGTTCCGGAGTAGAGGCAGGTTCTAGTTCTGGTTCTGGTTCTGGCGTCGGAGCAACGGTCAAAACATCGGCCTGATTCGAATTCGTTGAATCCACGTTGGAATTGTCGGATGTGGACGCGAAATCGATCGTGGGTTCAGGTGTCGGCTCAAGGGCCGGCAGTGGCGTCGCTTCCGGTTCTGGCGCGGTCGCATAATAGTTCGAATAGTAGTATAACCCGCCCCCTACAGCTGCGATGCCCAAGACAAATAACGCCAACAGTCCGCCGGCGATCGCAAAGGCCTTACTTCCAGAACCTTTCTTTGCTGCAACGGCCGCAGGCGCCGGAATAAACGCTGCATCATTGGAAGCAAGCTCCTGACCATTCGTACCGGATTCAGCCGGGACCTCAAAGCCAACGGCTGTTTGATCTTGGCTAATGTACGGAGAGGTGTAGAAATTAGCAACTTCGGAACTCCCTTCAGCAGTATCTGAGTTGTCCAGCGCTACATTAGGCACCGTCCCGTCTGGACTGAACGACTCCGATGGAATCACGTCGGGAGCCGCACGGAAATCCTCGGTTATGCCAAAATCCGCGTTTCCCGGGGTTTCACTGACTGCGTCCGAACCTGCCAATGCAGCCCCACCCGCAAGAAAAACTGCCGTTTTAACATCAGCTTGTCTAGGAAGGGAGGACTGGACTTCTGGAGCATCCACCACTTGAGGCGAGCTTACGATGTTTGTCGCGGACGGATTTACTCCGCGCGCGCCCGAAATCTCAGTCGGCTGACTGTGAAGCGGATTCACGCCGAAATCCATGACCTCAGTATTTTCCATCGATGGCAGCGCGACCGGAACCGAATCCGACCGCGAGGTGCCCTCCGCGTTCATAACGACCGTATTGGCCGACATCGCATCCTGCATCTGCGCGTATGCCTTTCGAAGCGCCTTTTGCATCTCGCGGGCGCCGGGAAAACGCCTTTCCTGGCTCACCTCCATTCCCTGAAGCAATACAACCGATACCTGGGCAGGGATCTCGGTATTCAGCTCGCTCGGCGACGTAATCGGATCCGGGGCACCATTTAGCATTGTATCCGCGCGCGAAAGAGCGTCGGGCGGGACCGTATTCGTTAGTAGCTGGTAGAGCGTCGCGGAGAGCGAATAGATATCGCTTTTCGGGCTTGTCCCGATCCCGCGGATCTGCTCCATAGGAGCGTAGTGAGGGGTATATCCAACGACACTTCCCGTGCTGCCGGAATCGTTGATCTTGGTCTGTCCGGTCGAATTTTTCGAAAGGCCGAAGTCGAGAAGTATCACGTGATTCTCGTCCGTCAACTTGAGGTTTTGCGGCTTGATGTCACGATGTATGATCGGGGGCTCATGCGAATGCAAGTACGAAAGAGCATCCAGAAGCTGATCAGCCCAAAACATTACCCAGCTCAAAGGAAAGGGCTTCTGTGCTGCCTCCAGGCGTTTGGCAAGATCGTCTCCGGAGATATGCTCCATTACCAGATACTGTTCCTCACCCTCGCTAAAGTGATCGCTAACCTTCGGCAAAACCGGGTGGCGCATGCGAGCGAGGATCCTTGCTTCGCGTTCAAACGCCGTGCTTAGCATTTCGTCGCCGGCAAAGAAAGTTCGTTTTAGCGCGACTGCGCTGCCAAGCCTTTGATCCACGGCCAGATAGACCTCACCCATTCCCCCTTTCCCGATTAGGTGAACGATGAGATAGCGGTTCTGGATCAGTGTATTTTGCGCGAGTGGTTTCATTTTTCTGTGGAAAACTTTCGGGTGAACTACCGCAATAGACTATTTTCTAATAAATTGCCGTAAACATCAATAAAGTTTTGACTATTGCCAACAGTCCCGGTCCCAAGATTCTATGGCTTGCGTTCAGAACCGAGGGGTGCGATTTGGGAACTCTTGGCATGCTGCCAACAAAATCCCTGCCTTTTAACTCTTCGGGTGCACGGCGAACCCTTCTTCGTGATCGCGCCGCAATAAAACACTGATTCGTCGGATGTACGTTTTTCCTTTCCGGGTTGTTCGTTTATTTGTGATTCCGCTTCTCCGGGGCTTGTTCTCACGGACTCCAAGATCTGACCGTTTGCGTTCCCATCGGGCGACGAGTACAAAGGAGCAGGCTTAAGCTTTTGCGGCGGCCGAGCCAAGGTTGTACTAATTTGCCGTCCGGGCCCAGGCTCCGGCGAGCGAACATAGTTTCCTATACCAAACAATACGAACGCGAGCCCAACGATAACAATAACCCTTGGCAGAAGGTCGTAGGGTTTGTATTCGGTCTCGCAAAGCGCGCAAAATCGACGGCTTGTCCACAGCCGCCAATCGTCCCGCAGGACCTTTTCGCCGCAGTTGCAGCAGTACTTCGGTCTGTAAAGCATCGCACTCGCCAAGGATATGCGCGCTGATTATAAGCCAGATCTGGATTTAGTTAAAACGGGAACGCATAGTCTAAGACAACCGGTTTTCGGGTGACGGCGTCTGATTGATACACTTTTTCTATGCATCGTTTTCGCCTTCTTTCCAACCTTTTTATTTTCCTGTTGCTCGCCGGGGGCGTTTGGGCTCAGGTTGATGATCCGATCAAGATCGATTCATCCATAGTTAGGATCAACGTCGGCGTGGTTGACCAGCGCGGCAGGCCGATCACAAGCCTGAACCAAACAAATTTTTCTATTTTCGAGGATGGCGTGAAACAGGAGATCGCTCGCTTTGAAACCACGACTGCGCCGTTCAGCGTGGTCATGCTGCTTGATATGAGCGGCTCGACAAAGAGTTATCGTCAAAATATTAAGCTTTCCGCCGCGAGATTTTTGGACGCTCTTGCCCCGGACGATCGGGTCGCCGTTGTCGAGTTTTATTCAAAGATCAACTTACTCAACGATTTCACCGTTGACAAGAACCTTGCCGCCCGGTCGATCGAATTGGCAAATGGTGAGGGCGATACAGAACTTTATAAGGCCGTTGACTACGCGCTCGACCGACTCGCTAAGGAGCGCACACGCCGAAAGGCTATCGTCGTCTTAACCGATGGCGTGGACACGGCTTCGCGCAACGCCGACAGAAAGCTACTCTCGGATAAAAAGGAAGACGAAATGGCAAACGCTATTCGTCCCGAATCAGGGGAAATGTTCAACAAGATTTTGAACAAGGCTGATGTCCAAGGAGTGACGATCTACCCGCTTGCTTTACCGACCGGTGACCCAAAACGGCTCGCGGATCCAACGCCCCTGCAGATCGCCCTTTATCATGCCTCCCGGCAGCGGCTGCAGTTGATCGCAGATCGAACGGGCGGTACTTTGAACGCGATAAATCGGCTTGAAGAGATGGGTAAACTTTATGCCATCGTGGCGGCGGATCTGCGGACGCTGTACACGCTGGAATACTCGCCTACAAACGAAAAACGAGACGGTAAGTGGCGGACAATCAAGGTAGAGGTGCCTGAAACAAACCTGATCGCCCGTTCGCGTCAAGGCTATTTTGCCCGTTAGCAAGGCTTGACGTTTCTAATTCTGACCTGTAAAATCTGTCGTTTGTTTTCGCGATAATTTTAACCGAGAGAATATTTAATGGCTAATCATAAATCAGCCGAAAAACGAGCACGGCAAAATAAGAAACGCAACGAGATCAATCGGAGCAGTCGCAGCAAACTCCGTACGCAGATTAAGAAGCTGCGTGCAGCCGTTTCTGCATCCGATAAGAATCTGAGCGGCGAGCTCCTGATACCCACGGTCTCTGTAATCGACAAAGCGGTAAACAAAGGACTTATTCACAAGAATACGGCCGCGAGATACAAGTCGCGGCTAACAAAGCACGTCGCAGAAGTCTCTTGAGAACTGACATTCTTGTCCGCTGAGGAAATACACCAGAGCAAGCCGGTCGATCTTGGCCGGCTTTGTTGCGCGGGAGTGAGCACAACAGTGCCTGCGTACCTCCCGTTTTGCTACAATCCGTCAAATGCCCGCCCGGCGAAACTACAAATATTACGACCTGATCATGGCGGCGTTCGTAACGGTCCTGCTCTGCTCGAACCTGATCGGCGTCCACAAGGTTTCGTACGTACCCCTTCCGCTTTACGGCGAATATATCTATGGCGCCGGCGTACTGTTCTTTCCGCTAAGCTATCTTTTCGGTGACGTACTTACCGAGGTCTACGGATATGCACGTTCGAGGAGGGTGATCTGGGCCGGCTTCGGAGCTTTGATCTTTGCATCCCTAATGGCGTGGATTGTTACCGCGCTTCCGCCTGCGCAGACGATGTCGCCGGATCACCAGGATGCAGTAAACCTCATTTTCGGACAAACCGGACGGATCGTTCTCGCTTCGTTGATCGCATTTTGGGCTGGCGAGTTTGTCAACTCCTTCGTACTCGCAAAATTGAAAGTATTGACATCCGGACGCTTCCTGTGGCTTCGTACGATTGCATCAACCTTTGCCGGGGAGGCCCTCGACAGTCTCATTTTCTACCCGCTTGCTTTCTATGGAACATGGTCAAACGAGCAATTGGTCAGCGTAATGGTCGGGAATTACTTTCTTAAAGTTCTCTGGGAAGTGGTGGCTACTCCGATCACCTATCTCATTGTCGGGTTTCTCAAGCGAGCGGAGAATGAAGATTTTTATGACCGCGATACTGACTTTAATCCGTTCAGCCTGGAAACCTGATCAGTCCATTCGCCTTGCGATCGCCTCTGCGGCAACCTCTCGGTCGTCGAAATGAAACTTCTCATTTCCGATTATCTGATATGTTTCGTGGCCTTTTCCGGCTATTATCACCACATCGTCAGTAGTCGCGGCTGCGACCGCTTTATTGATCGCCTCTCGCCGATCGGAAACTGCAAAGTATTCCGTTCCGGTTTCTTTCATACCGACCTCAACCTTATTGATAATAGCCATCGGATCTTCAGTACGTGGGTTGTCCGATGTAATAAAAACGAGATCGCTGTAGGCACCCGCAATGCGTCCCATCAGTTCACGTTTTGTTTTGTCGCGGTCACCGCCACAGCCAAAGACGGTAATGATCCTGCCGGCCGTCAACTCTCTCGCCGTTTTTAGTGTGTTCAAAAGCGCGTCGTCGGTGTGCGCATAGTCAACGACGACAGCAAAATCGCCATCATGAGGAACGCGCTCAAACCGGCCCGGCGCGCCGACACACTTTTTTAGCCCTGCCATGATCGCGTCCAGATCGTATCCGAGCTCGAGTGCGGCGGCGCTTGCTGAAAGCATGTTGTAAACATGCGGCCGGCCAACAAGCGGCGAGATTATGTCTCGACTTCCGGCCGGTGTATTCAATAAGAAAGACGTTCCCTTCTGAAGGGAAACTTCGACATTATCGGCGGTAAGGTCCGCGCTCAAAGTACCACCAACTTTTTGCGAAGTTGTCACAACACGCTGTCCGCGAGATGTTAGATCACCCGCCAACTTCCGGCCCCATTCATCATCTACGTTGATCACACTTGCTCTTGGCGGCTCACCGAGTCGGCCATCAAAGAGTTTCTTCTTCGCGTCGAAATACGCTTCCATCGTGTGATGGTAATCGAGGTGGTCTTGTGTCAGGTTTGTAAATATCGCTACGCGGAATCGCAGCCAATCGCAGCGATGTAGATCGATGGCCTGTGACGAAGCCTCCATCGCCCCGAACTTGCATCCTGCACCGACTGCTTCTCGTAAGAAGCGATTTGTGTCCGAGGCTTCAGGCGTCGTTCGCACGGCTTCTTCACTCTTCTCCCCGATGCGGTATTCGACCGTCGTAAGCATCGCGGGTTTTATTCCTGCCGCTTCAGCAAGAGCAAAGCAAAGGTAGGTCGTGGTGGTTTTCCCGTTCGTTCCGGTAACGCCGATCAGATCCAGCTTGTGTGACGGATCGCCGTTGATCACTGATGCGGCCTTTGCAAGAGCAACACGTGCGTCGGCAACTTTTAACCACGCTCCGGAAAAGCCATTCGGTGGGGCGTATTCGGAGATGACGCCGACAGCGCCCCGTCGCATGACGTCATCCACGAAGCGATGACCGTCCATCGTTAGACCTTTGATCGCAACGAACAGAGTCCCTTCGCGCGCCTGACGCGAATCGTGCGTGACGTCAGAAACTCCGCCAGACCCATCACCACGTAAGTCCGCGTCTAGAGAGGCTGCAACTGCGTCGATGGAAATATTCAAACTTGGCTCCGAAAACGCGTTATTATAATTGTTGCCGATTATACGATACGGTCAATTTTTCTACGAACATCGACAGCGCGATTTCGTACATCATACAGATCAGGAGGTTTTGGAATGAACATCCTCAAAATATTACTCGCGATCGTGGGCATCGTACTTGGTATTTATCTCTTTTTCTGGATACTGGGAATCGTGTCATCGTTGCTTTGGTACGGCGTGATGATCGCGATCGTCGGTGCGGTAGGCTACGGCGGCTATCGCTTGTTCAGAAAAGCTGAAGACAAATACGTCGGCCCGGGCACCGCGCGCGACTCTCTCGATTCCCGCGATTATGATATGTCGTGGGACGAATACGAACGAAAGTATTTGCACAAGTAATCGGCTAGACAATTCTAGACGCTTTCGCTAAATTCGATTCTTGCCAATTGGTTGGATCGTCTTTTGGAGATCCAAATTCCAGGTCCCAAATTGATGCGCCGAGGTGGCGAAATTGGCAGACGCACCAGACTTAGGATCTGGCGTCGAAAGACGTGCGAGTTCGAGTCTCGCCCTCGGCACCACAATCACTTGTCAGTTTTCGGCGGTCAGTTGTCGGTGGGACAACTACCGCCGCTTGTCTTCTGACGGCTTGTTGCTGCCAACCGACAACTACTTGCGTTCGACTTTTACAAAGCCCTTGGTTATGCTTTTTTTAGATGAAGAGCGAAGTTAAAGAGATCTCACCAACTCGGCGAGAGATCCATATCGAGATCGATCCTGCCACCCTAAAAGATACGTATGGGCGTGTGAGCCAAAAATATGCGAAGGGCGCGAATGTGCCCGGCTTTCGCAAGGGCCTCGCACCGCTTGACGTTATTCGTCTCCGTTACAAGGAAGAAATAAAAAGCGAAGTTTTGCAGCAGGTCGTTCCGTCGAAAGTTACGGAGGCGATCCAAGAGCACAACCTCCATCCTCTAACCGAACCTCAGCTTCATATCGACGGAATCGAGGAGATCACCGTCAACGGCTCCGCCCCAGTGAAAGTCCACGCACATATTGAAGTGATGCCCGATATCCTGACACCGAATTACAAAGGGCTTGAGATCACGCGCCGCGTGAAGCCGGTCGAAGACAGCGAGATCGAGGACCTGATCGCTCACCGGCTTAACCAGGAGTCCGCCCTGATACCTCTCGAGGGCCGAACGTCTGAAATAGGCGATACCGTCATAGCTGATCTCGAAGGCGTTTTTGAAGACGATCCAAATGGCGAGCCGATCCGGGCCGATGACCTCGAAGTGAAGCTTGGTGACGAAGTGATCGAGAAGTCGTTCACTGAAAATCTGATTGGGGTAAAACAAGATGACGAAAAGGAGTTCTCAGTCTCCTATCCCGTTGATTTTTCATCCGAGGCGCTCGCCGGCAGAACGGTTCACTACAAAGCAAAGATCAAGTCCGTCGGCAAGATGGAAACGCCGGAGCTCAATGATGATTGGGCGAAGAGCCTCGACGAAGGCTATGCCTCGCTGGAAGACCTGCGCAAAAAACTTCGCGAGGACCTCGAAACTTATGCGAAAGCTGACGCCGATGCCCGCGTGCGAAACAACGCGTTGGCAAAGCTCATCGAAGAGAATGAGTTTGAAGTGCCAAATGCGTTGATCGATAATCAAGCGCGAAATCTTTTAAATAATTTTGCACAAGACTTGGGACAACGTGGCGTCGATCTCAATAAAGTTGAGAACAATTTTCTGCAGATGGCGTTTCATCAAATGAGGACGCAGGCGGAACGCGACGTTCGCGGTGCGATGCTGCTAGAAAAGGTCGGTGAAGCGGAGAACGTTGATGTGTCGAAGGCGGAAGTCGACGAGGAGATCGGTAAGATGGCCGAATATTACCGCTCAACACCGCAACAGATAAACGAATCGCTTGGAAAGCAAGGCGGGACAGGTGTAATAGAAAACAATCTTCGAACGCGAAGATCGATCGAAGCCGTGATCGCACACGCAAAAATAACCGACGGACCATGGGTCGACGATAAAACTGAGGAAAAGGAAGAAAAGCCCGATCAGCCCAAGAAAGTGTCCGCTAAGAAAAAAGCACCTGCGAAGAAGAGTGCAAAATCGGGTGAATAGACGAGACGTGAAAAAACTTGCTTTTTTCGTTGAAACGAGTAGAATCGGCAATCGATAAGTTTTTCAACAACTTATCTTCACCCGATTCACCCATTACTTAAACTTCGGATCTTAGAGAGGAATTTATGGCATTAGTCCCAATGGTTGTCGAACAGACTTCGCGCGGCGAGCGGGCATTCGATATTTACTCGCGACTTCTAAAAGACAGTATTATTTTTATCGGGACGCCGATCGACGACACGATCGCGAACCTCATCGTCGCCCAGCTTTTGTTTCTTGAAGCTGAAGATCCGGAGCGCGATATCAATCTTTATATTAACTCGCCGGGCGGCTCGATCACCGCAGGCATGGCCATCTACGATACGATGCAATTCATCAAAAATGATGTGACCACGATCTGTGTCGGCCAGTGCGCATCGATGGGGGCGCTGTTATTGTGTGCCGGGACGAAGGGCAAACGGTTTGCGTTACCGCATGCTCGAGTATTGATCCATCAGCCGTCGGGTGGCGCATCGGGACAAGCAACAGACGTTCGGATCATGGCGGAAGAGATCCTTCGGATGCGTGAGATGACATCTCGCATCATCGCGAACCACAGCGGCCAAACATTTGAACAAGTTGAAAAAGACGTCGAACGCGATCGTATTCTCTCGCCTCCGCAGGCGAAGGAATACGGATTGATCGACGAGGTTATCGAACACCGAGATAAGTAGGGAGTAGCAGTTTGTCGTAGGCGGTTAACTGCAACTGCGGCCCACTGAGAAATATGGCAAATTTCCGACGACCCGAAGAACTTCTCTGTTGCTCTTTTTGCGGCAAGTCGCAGAATGATGTTAAGAAGCTGATCGCCGGCCCCGGGGTGTACGTTTGTAACGAATGCATCGACATCTGCAACGAGATCATCAACGACGACGAGCGTGCAGAGAGCTCCACGGCGCGGACAAATCTCCCTAAACCTCAGGAAATAAGGGCGTTTCTCGACGAGTACGTCATCGGCCAGGAAGAATCAAAAAAGCGTCTTTCTGTCGCGGTTTATCAGCATTACAAGCGTTTGGAATTGGTCAAGCGACGTTCGGACATCGAGGTGCAGAAGTCCAACATACTTCTCATCGGCCCGACCGGCACAGGAAAGACGCTGCTCGCACAGACGCTGGCGCGCGTCCTAAGTGTTCCGTTCTGCATTGTCGATGCCACAAGCCTTACGGAGGCGGGATACGTCGGCGAGGATGTTGAGAATATTCTCGTCCGCTTGCTGCAATCCGCCGGCGGCGATCTCGAACGCGCGCAGCAGGGAATAATCTACATCGACGAGATCGACAAGATCTGCCGGAAGGACGACAACCCGTCGATCACGCGCGACGTTTCGGGCGAAGGTGTGCAGCAGGCTCTGCTAAAGATCCTCGAAGGAACCGTGGCGAATATACCAACCTCCGGCGGCCGCAAGCACCCGCAGCAGGAGTTCATGCAGCTCGACACCACGAACGTCCTGTTCATTTGCGGCGGCGCCTTCATCGGACTCGAAAAAGTGGTCGAAAAACGCTTCCGTGCAAAATCGCTCGGGTTCCAGGCCGACGTCAAAACCTCCAAACAGCGTGCGGGCGAGGCGATGGACAAGCTCGCGCCCGAGGACCTTATACACTACGGCCTGATTCCGGAGTTCGTGGGCCGCCTGCCCGTTGTCGGTACGTTGAAGGAGCTAGATGAAGCGGCCCTCGTCCAGATATTAACTGAACCGAAAAACGCCCTGGTCAAGCAGTATCAGCGTAAGTTCGAATTCGACAACATTGGGCTAAAGTTTACCGACGATGCCCTGAAGGCCGTCGCGCAGCAGGCCCACAAACGCAAGGTCGGGGCCCGCGGTCTTATGATGATCCTCGAGGAGATCCTCCTCGAATCAATGTACGTCCTTCCCTCGGAAAAAAAGGTCAAAGAACTCGTGATCACCCGCGAAATGATCGAACGCAAGGCCCCCGTTCTCGAAGTGATCAAACCCCGCATCGAAGAGGCCGCCTGATATGGGAACAGGACACTCCGGTCCGCATCGCCGCTAGCGGCGAAAGATCGTCGTGCTTCGCACTCATAAACCGGACCCCGAAGAACACAAAGCCTGATCTCTCCCCGAAAGTCATTGTGACAAGTCGGTCTTCACGGCTACCAATTACATCACACAATAAAACTGGCTACCCGAAACGGACCAATTCTCGATCCGATATCAACCTATAAAAAATTGTAGGGATTCCGTTTGACAAGCTGTAGCGAGCGATTGCATACTGCGGTTACTCAACGAACAGACCCACGTATTTCGAGCCCGAAATACTTGACTACCCACGTTGAGAACCCACCCCCCACGGTAGGGAAAAACCAGTAAAAAAAGGGAGAAACATGAAACGAATCAAGGAACTATTGCACCGGTTCGGTCATCGCTCTGCGCAGGCGAAACGGCCGAACAAAAGCAAACGAAACATGCAAAGGCTTGGCATATTGATATTAGGCCTAGGCGCTCTTCTTGGGGTCACCCAGGCAAGCAGCATTCAAAAACTCTTTCTCGGTTCAGCCGAAAGCTCGGCCGGAATGCAAACACAACTATCCGCTCAGGCGGCTGCCCCAACGCAGTCGAGTGGCGACACAGCAGCCTCAAGTTCGGAATCAGGCTTGCTCAGCTCGACTCCGAATATCGTCGATCTGATCGGCGAGTCAGAATACATTATTCGAGGCGTTGTCAAAGAAGTGACCGACGGCTTTGAGAGCGGTGTGCCGTATACACAAGTGACGATGGAGGTCGCCGAATCCCTACGCGGACAGGTCGGTGACGAGTATACTTTCCGCCAATTCGGTCTAACACAGCCGCGCAAAATGGGCAACGGAAAGGTCTACCTGGGCGTTTCGCCGGAGGGTTGGGCCAGGTATGCAGTCGGTGAAGACACGATGTTGTTCCTCTACAAACGCGCATCGATGACCGGCCTTCAGACAACCGTTGGACTCGGTCAGGGCAAGATCGCATTCCAGGGTGGAAACGCTATCAGCCAGTTCGGAAATACGGGTCTGTTCGAAAATGTCGAAGTTGACGCAAAACTCCAGAACGACAAAGACAAAAGACTGCTGGCCACAAAGAGAGGTGCGGTCAACGCGGACGGCTTTCTATCGTTCGTGCGGCGAGCTGTGAAAGACAAATGGATCGAAGGGAGGAAAATGCGTCATGCAAAAAAATAAGAGTAAGTTCATAATTTCTGCCCTATTGCTCGTGATCGTCGGAGTTATTGGCGTCAACGCAGGCGGGCCGTTGTTTATATGGAACGCAGAGCAGCGAATTCCCTACCGCTGGGACGTCACCTCTCCGGTTAAGATCTACACCGACCTCGGAGCATTTGAGGTCCTTCCGCCGGTCCCTCCGGTGGGAACCGTGCTAGTTACAAATGAAATCGCGGACGCGACCGTCGCCTTTGCCGCCCAGCAATGGACGGACGTCGACACGTCATCGTTCCAGGCGCAGGTCTTCGGTGATTTCGGCTCGATCGGTCTGCCTGACGTCAAGGACGCGACGACAGCAGCGCTCGTTTTCGGTCCTGACAATGTCGGCGACGGCATTCATTTCGTTTATGATGCGGATGCCACGGTCCTGCAAACTTTCTTCGGTGCTCCTTCTAACGTCCTCGGCATCGCCAGCCCAGAATGGGCCGATGAGGCGACCGGGACGATCACCGAAGGGTGGGTCATTATCAATGCCAAACAACGCTGGTTCACTGATAATACTCTGGCTATGTATGCTGGTGTGTTCACGCATGAGTTGGGTCATGCTATCAATCTGGCGCATTCACAAACGAACGGCGCGGCCTGGTTCTCGTTTGACCCGGTTGGGCCCAGAAGCTGCACGATAGTACCTTATCCCATTAACGTCACGGTGGCCGATGTGGAAACGATGTACCCGTTCATAAACCAGAGGCCGAACGGTAGCGGTATCGCTCAATCCACGGTCGAACGCGCGGACGATAAGGCCGCCATCTCTGACCTATATCCTGACTCCGGTTACTCGACCACCAAAGGCTCGATCACCGGCAAGATTCTGCAGACGGATGGAAAAGAAGGGATCACCGGCATCAACGTGATCGCAAGAAACCTGACGAATCCGTACGCGGATGCGGTGTCGGCGATGTCGGGTGATTACGTCCGCGTGCAAGCCGGCAACGATGGCACGTTTACACTGAACGGCCTGACGCCGGGTGCAAATTACGCTTTGTACACCGACATGATCGTACAGGGTGGGTTTCCAACGGTACAGCCGTTATACGTGCCCGAAGGTGAGGAGTTTTACAATGGCGCCAACGAAAGCGGCGATGGCCTCACTGACGACCGCTGCCAGGCGGAGCCGATCGCCGTTGTGGCCGGCTCGACCGTAGAAGCCGAAATCACGCTCAACTCCGTGAAGGCAGCACCACCCTTCATGGGACTGGCACCCGGAACTGGAGCCAGAACCATTTCAAGCGATGGCAAAGTGGTCGGGGGCCCTATTTCTGGCGGCGGAACATTTCGCTGGACGGAAGAGGGAGGATATGAAACTTTGAACCTAACCCAGCTTGCCGGCGGCGTAATGTCCCGCGACGGTAATGCCTTCGCCAGTGAAACATGGGCTCCGGGTGGAACGCGGATAACGCACCAGGCGAGCCTTCTTCGTTACCCCGGCCAATGGGAGCGGCTTCCCCTTCCGGTTCCCGATCCCCCCGCGATCACCTTTCCTTGCGACACTACGAGTCATTCCTGGGGCATTGCCGCGGATGGAAAGGCCGTCTCCGGAATGGTTTGGCTAGATATCAATGGCCCATTGTCTGGGGGGA
>DATFEW010000153.1:0-10930 GCA_035250805.1 Pyrinomonadaceae bacterium | reverse complement strand
CTGCCGCCTTCCTGGTCGACACTCAGGAAAGGTTCAAAAGGGAGGGCCCTTCTAACCCCCTCGAGTAAGCCACGGGTTTGTTGGGGAGTTTTTATATTCCGCGCAAACAAGCATATTCCTCCGGGACCAACCTCGCTTAGGAGTTTCTCAGTCGATCCATCAATTTCGGGACCGGGAACTCCGATGAAGAATAATTGGCCTATTTTTTGCTCGATTGAATAGGATGGCATTAGTCGCTTGCTAATAGTCACTGTGGGAGAGGACGGTAATATTGTGTTGGGAACTTTTATATGATTCTTTGCTTGATATCGGCGAGTAGTTCTTTGGACTCATCCGCCGAGAGCCGGCTGATATCAGCGTCGCGAAGCGTGTCCAACGCGTTCTCATTTGAAACCGCAAAAAGGGAGAATTGAGAAGCAACGGATTTTCCGGCGGCTGCGCCCAGTCCGGCTTTCTTTTCGTCCGCAAATACTGCCAATTCGTATTTTTCCAATTTTGCCAGCACATCCTTTGCCCGTTCGACAACTTTCAGCGGCAGCCCGGCCAATTTGGCAACAGCGATCCCATAGGATTTCGACGCTTTTCCAAGTTGCAGTTTGTGCAGAAAAACGACATCACCATCGTGTTCGGTCGCGGTTATCTGGTAGTTCTTTGCCCCCGGAAGATTCTCCGCTAATTCGGTGAGTTCGTGATAATGGGTTGCAAAGAGGGTCTTCGCCGAATGTTCGGACGAATTATGGAGATACTCAGCGACGGCCCATGCGATCGAGAGGCCATCGAACGTTGAGGTGCCCCGTCCAATCTCATCTAACAGAACCAGGCTCCGCGGCGTTGCGTTATGCAGTATCGCAGCCGTTTCGGTCATTTCTACCATAAACGTCGAACGTCCTGAAGCAAGATCGTCCGAAGCGCCGACACGGGTCCAAATACGATCAACTAAGGGAAGCCGCGCTGATGAGGCGGGAACAAACGATCCGATCTGGGCAAGAATTTGTATCAAGGCCACTTGCCGCAGAATGGTCGACTTACCACCCATGTTCGCGCCTGTGACAATAAGGATACGGTCTGTCGAATTATTTAAGTAGGTGTCATTCGGGACAAACTCGCCCGTGGTATATGCTTCGACGATGGGATGTCGGCCATTAGCAATCGCGATCTCATCCCCGTCGTGGAGCACCGGCCGCACATAATTTCGACGTGTAGCAGTTGCAGCTAGCGAGGCCAGTGCGTCCAGCGTTGCGATCGCGCGTGCAGTAGATAGCAGTCGTTTGGTTTCGCCTCGAACGTTTTCGACAATTTCCCGAAATAGCTCACATTCGATCTGAACGATGCGGTCTTCTGCACCGCGGACCTTCTGTTCCCATTCCTTCAATTCCGGTGTGGTGAAGCGTTCCGCGTTCGCGAGTGTTTGGCGGCGCTCGTAGTTTTCTGGTACCCGCGCAAGATTAGCTTTCGAAACCTCGATGTAGTAACCAAATACGTTGTTAAATCGAACCTTCAATGTCGCGATTCCTGACCGCTGCCGTTCTTTCTCTTCAAACGAGGCGATCACTTGTTTCGTGGAAACCGCGATCTCCCGAAGATCGTCAAGTTCTTTATCGAATCCAGCCCGAATAACTCCCCCGTCGCCCGCACTGTTCGAGGGTTCGTCGACGATCGCCTTTGAAATCAGTTCATGGGTCTCAGGCAGTGCGAAAACATTCTCGCCAAGCACTTGAAGCAGAAGAGATCGGGCATCGGCAAGTGCGTCTGCTATAGGCGGAGTTTGCTCTAGCGAATGCTTTAATGCAATAAGATCGCGAGGCGTGGTTTGTCCAAGATTCAGGCGAGCAGTAAGTCTTTCAAGATCTGCGACATTCTTAATAAGAAAACGAAGCTTCTCGCGAAGGATCGATTCGGTTAGTTCATCGACGGCAGCGAGCCGCGTTTCGATCTCTCCCCGTTTTATGGACGGGCGAAGCAGCCATCCTTTCAGAAGCCGGGAGCCCATTCCAGTTACCGTTTCATCGATCACTCCTAGCAGCGAATGGCCGCGAACAGCGTTTCGAGACCCGAGAAGGTCAAGATTAGAAACTGTCGTGGAGTCTAGTACCAGGAACTCATTTGTTTCGAAGTATGCGATCTCGGCAATGTGTTCCGCCGAGGCACGCTGCATCTCCTTTGCATAGGAAAGGCATGCACCAGCCGCCCTGATCGCTTCTGTGCGCCCATCGATCCCGAATCCGATAAGTTCGTTTACACCAAACTGTTGTTTCAGCAGTGTGGCGGATCGCTCATGGTCGAACGTTGCACGATCGACCTCAGTAACAACTAGATTGGATGGCTTGGACAGGATGGACTGTTCGGCCCCGTTCCCGATTAAAGGAAGGATGCTGAGTTGGGGACGTATGTTCAGTTCTCGACGAATCCGGATGTTCTCACCTTCGGCCGCGACTAGTTCTCGCGGAGCGAAGCGTTCGATACTGCTTCGAATAGTTGACCACGCGTCGGGGCCATCGGCCTGTGTCGTGCTGAATTCCCCTGTTGAAAGCTCCAAAAACGCGGCCCCGACCGTATCGCCGTGACAACTAACCGCACAAAGATAAACCGACTCGCTCGCGTCTGTTAATTGTTCGTCGATCGAGGTTCCGGGCGTGATGACTCGAACAACTTCCCGCTTTACGAGCTTTACCCCTTTGCCTGCTGCCTCTGCCTGCTCACAAATGGCTACTCGATAACCTTTGCGTACGAGCTTTGCAATGTAACTCGACGCGGCGTGATGGGGCACACCGCACATCGCTATCGGATTCTTCGAATCCTTTTGCCGAGCTGTTAGCGTGATCTGAAGCTCGCGAGATCCGACGATCGCATCCTCGGCAAATAGCTCATAAAAATCGCCGAGTCGAAAGAATAATAGGGTACCCGGGTACGCTTTCTTTATATCCAGATATTGCCGAAACATCGGCGTCATGTTTTGGTCGCTATCAGCCACTTTTCTGATTGCCGAGTTTAGCGAAAACCCGCGGTCTTTCAAAGCAGAGAAGGCGTGAAAGAGTTCACGACGTACACATATTTGGTATTATCGAGTGTTTGAACGGGTATCGCTTGTCAATAAAACCAAGATGATCGTTTTTACCAACGGCTGTTTCGACGTGCTACATCCTGGCCACTTCGAACTTCTGAAACAAGCCAAAGCCTACGGCTCACGACTGATCGTTGGAATTAACAGCGACGAATCTGTCCGCCGCATCAAGGGGAATGGTCGCCCGCTTTTCACACAGGAAGAAAGAAGACAAATGCTCCTGTCGCTCGAATCCGTCGATGAAGTTCGCATTTTCGACGACCCGACCCCAGAACGACTGATCCGCGAAATTGCGCCCGACGTATTGGTCAAAGGCGGGGACTGGAAGGATGGAGAGATCATAGGCGCCGATTTCGTAAGGGATAACGGTGGAAAGGTATTTACTGTCCCTTTTGTGGATGACTATTCGACGACGGCGATTCTTGAACGCCTAACGGGTTCTAAGGCGAACGGCATGGATGACGGGCTCGAGACCGTCGAGAATTCGCTTAGACAACATTCGTCAGTTATGGAGATGTTGTACGAGCAAACACGCGAGCGGATCTCCGAATGTTCAGACATCCTTCTAAAGACCTTCCGTACTGGCGGCAAGCTGCTGGTATGCGGTAATGGCGGGAGCGCAGCGGATGCGCAGCATATTGCCGCAGAATTTACTGGACGATATGAATTGGAACGACGAGCCCTGCCTGCGGTCGCTTTAACGACAGATAGTTCCGCGTTGACGGCGGTCTCCAATGATTTTGGTTTCGAACAAGTATTCGTAAGGCAGGTCGAGGCTCTCGCTCAGGCAGGAGACTGCCTCCTCGCCATCAGCACCAGCGGTACATCTGAGAACGTGATCGCTGCTGTGATGGCAGCGCGCAGCCTTGGCTGCACTGTTATCGGCTTGACCGGCGCATCCGGAAAAAAATTGGCATCTCTAAGTGATGCGTGCGTACTTGTACCGTCCGAACGAACCTCGCGCATACAGGAGGCGCACATAACTGTCGCACATATCTGGTGCGAAACGATCGACCAGGCATTCACAGTTCCTAACGATGACCGACCCTTTAGATTTTGAAAACATTCGAATACTTGTGGTCGGGGACGTAATGCTCGACCGTTATTGGTGGGGTGATGTTAACCGCATTTCTCCCGAAGCTCCCGTACCTATTATCAAGCTAAACCGTTCGACGCTGGTGGCAGGTGGGGCCGCCAACGTTGCTGCGAACGTGGCGGGGTTGGGTGCAATACCAGTCCTCGTCGGATGTATAGGAAAAGATGTGGATGGTGAATTCCTGGCCGGACTCCTACAAGAGCAGTCGATAACCACAGAGTATTTGATCGAGTTGGAAGACCGTCCGACCACCGTAAAAACGCGTATCGTCGCTCATAGCCAGCAAGTGGCACGGGTCGACCACGAGATTTCCGAACATCTTTCCGCCTCTGACGAGTCCAGATTGGCGGATCTCATCCTTCAAGAGATGGACCAGGTGAACGCCGTTGTTATTTCGGATTACGCAAAAGGGGTCGTGACCGACGCTATAGTTGGAAAGACGATCAATGCCGGTAAACAACATCGCGTACCGGTAATCGTTGACCCGAAAGGGAAAAATTACAGTAAATACCGAGGTGCCACGGTTTTGACGCCAAATCGAAAGGAAGCGGCCGAAGCGTGTAATCTAGACGAGAGTTCGAGGTCCGCGGTCGAGCTCTCCGGAAGAAAGCTGTTTAACGCTATTGACGTTGGTGCGGTCTTGATCACTCAAGGGGAAGAAGGAATGACGCTTTTTTCGGATACTGGAGACCCTGTCAGATTTGCCGCTGCGACCCGAGATGTATTTGATGTTACCGGAGCCGGCGATACCGTGATAGCGACGCTTGCGGTGGGCCTGGCGGCAGGAAAGACGTTGGCTTCGGCGGCCCAACTGGCCAATGAGGCTGCAGGTGTGGTTGTTGGACACGTGGGCACGACGCCGATCTCTCTCTTGGAACTTCGACACGCTCTCCAATGATCGCGGCTAAAACTCGATCGCAAAAAGGGATTGACGTAAGTATCGAAAAATGTTAGTTTTGCAAGACATAGGATCCAGTTTTATTAAGAATCTGCTCCCTTGGAATGAAGGATACGTTGCCGCCACGCGAGGAACTTGTACGTAGGGTAGTGTTCGAATCATTCGGGGCACGTATCCGGTTGGAGAGCAATTCGGAGGACTTGTTTGAAAAGGCTCTACAAAGGGCACGTAAGGCCCTTTTGGGTCATATAAGGATCATTGACAAGTCCGACGAAACCGAGGTCGATTTCCGATTCGGCTTGGGATTGGACGATCATGGTATCAAGTGGCTCGACCAAGATGGCCTAAAAACGAGCTACGATGGGGCAGACTTCATTTTCTTTAAGACTTTTGATGCTATGGTGCGTCTAAGGGTCGCCGAGAACGCGGCAAACCGGGTTTTTGTTCACGCCGGTGTAGTGGGCTGGAGGGGTCGGGCTGTAATGGTTCCGGCACTCAGTCACAAAGGGAAAAGTACACTTGTCGCCGAATTGATACGAAATGGGGCGGAATATTACTCGGATGAATATGCGCTCTTGGACAAAACCGGGAGAGTACACCCGTTTCCGCGAGATCTGATGATTCGTAGATCTGGAAAAGATAGAACTGAACAACTGTTGCCTCCGGGGCATTTTGGCGGTAGTATCGGGCGTAAATCGATTCGGGTCGGTGCAGTCTTATTTACTGAATATCAGAAAGGGGCGAAATGGACCCCCACCCAACTAACGATAGGCCAAGGGATAATGGAGACGATACCGCATACGATCCCGGTACATCTGGACCCAGAATTTTCGCTGGAGGTATTGAATAAAGCCTATAAAGGTGCAATAATCGCCAAAAGTTTTCGGGGAGATGCGAAACATGCGTGCCCGAAGATATTGGCTTTCCTGGATGATCATTTGAATTAAGAGTTTTACTATTAAATTTACCCTATCCGTATTTCGCTGGAGGAAACAATGAACAACTCGCAATTCCCAACTGCTCGAAAATCCGGTCTAGTTATACAGGAAGTGCCGGATGAGATATTAGTCTTCGACCTTGATAGCAATAAAGCCCACTGTCTGAACCTGACCGCCGCCACGGTTTGGAAGTCCTGCGATGGCAAGACTTCGATCCAAGAAATTGCGAGTATTCTTGAAAAGCAATCTGGAAAAGGTGTTTCGGATGATGTGGTTTGGCTTGCGATCGACCAGTTAAATGAGAATAGCCTTCTCGAAGGCGAAGTAACAGCTAAATTTGCCGGCCAGACCCGGCGTGACGTGATCAAGAAAATCGGATTGGCGTCGATGATAGCTATACCGATCGTGGCATCGCTTGTCGCTCCGAGAAGCGCACTGGCGAACGTCTCCTGTGCCTGTGGCGGCATAGGTAATACTCTTTTGTGCGGAACTGCACCGTTTGCGTCTTGTGGCGGTGCCCCATTCTGCTGCAGAGCATCCGACGGTCTTTGCGGCCCCGATGATGGGGGGGGTTGCTTGTAAGCGTTCCGACCTAGAACACCGCTCTACCGACAATCCGGAGTAGTGAAGACGTTTCGTCTTTGCTACTCTTTTCTTTTTGTGACCGGTACTGCAGAACAAAGACCCGACGTGATTCTTGACGAACTTCGGTGGCACAAACTTTCGATGCGAAGGTTTGAGATCGGGATTCTCGAAGCACTCGAACTGTTCCGTTCTAACGATATTGAACCGATACTCATTAAAGGCTGGGCGGCGGCCCGATACTACCCGAAGGACCGACCCAGATCCTTCGGAGATGTTGATCTGGCTTTTCCCGCATCCGAGTATTTCAGGGCACGCGAGGTGGCAGCGGCGACGCTAATTTCGTCAATCTCTATCGACTACCATCGCGAGTTCCGGCATTTGGATACTCATCCGTGGGAAATTGTTTTCGCGCGTTCGGAGCTTATCGAGGTCGAGGGCGGCAGCATTCGCGTGCTTTGCCCGGAGGACCATTTGCGGGTTCTGTGCGTCCATTGGCTTAATGACGGTGGAGCCTATAAAGAAAGGCTATGGGATATTTACTACGCCGTTGCGAATCGGCCGGTTGATTTTGACTGGGACATATGCCTTGACAGCGTATCGCCGACCCGGCGTCGATGGATCGTAACGACCATAGCGATAGCCCAAAAGTATCTTTCGTTGGATGTCAGCGGACTGCCGTTCGATGTCGACCCGGAGTCAATACCACATTGGATGACCCGCTGCCTCGAAAAGGAGTGGAGTACGGATGTTAGACTGATACCCCTCGAGGCGTGCGTTCATCAGCCGAAGGTCTTCTTTCCACAACTTCTCAAGCGGCTCCCGCCGAACCCCATCGAGGCGACGATCGAAACAGAAGGAGAACTCGATGATGGTTGGCGGCTTCCTTATCAGATCGGCAGTATGCGGAAGCGAATCGGACCCTCCTTCAGGCGGGTTGGAACAGTAGTTTTTAGTCGATTTACTAAATGATCTCTCCATCGATCATTCTCGCCGTCGAAACTGCGGTCGGCGGCGGCAGCATTTCGGTCCTACGCAGCCAGGGAACAGTCCTCGGCCAACTTGCCGATGTTTCCCGCGCTGAAGATCTCCTGACCGAGATCGCCCGTCTTCTTGCGGATTGCAAAGTTTCGCGCGACCAGATCGAGATGATCGCAGTTTCGCTAGGTCCTGGCAGCTTCACTGGGATCAGAATCGGGATCGCAACGGCGCTAGGTTTAATGTCATCCTTGGGCGCAAAATGTGTCGGCGTAAATGCGTTGGAGGCCGTCTCGATGTCTTGTCCGGATGAGAGTGCCACCGCCGTCCTGCCTGTTGGCCGTGGGTATTTCGCGTTTCAGGACTTTCGTCATGCCGAACCGGCCGGCCGGCCGGAAGTTGTCAATGAAGAAGAGTTGATTCAAGCTCTCAAATCCCGATCGGATGTTAGTATCGTGTTCGGCTCAGAGCCAGGATCTGCGAGTGCTCAATTGAAGCTGCCCGAAAGCATCGCTATTACAGAACGTCTTTCAACCCTGATCGGCCGGTGCGCCTTAATGGGAGGTGGAACGAAGGAAATGAAACCGCTCTACCTCCGGTACCAAGGAGTGCGGCGGACCTCCGCAGACCGGGGTTCGGGTTGATCAGGATCAGCAAAGTTACAGCCGGTGATATTGGCGCCATCGAAGAGATCGCGAGTGTCTGCAAGCTTGCACACTGGACCCGTGCCGCCTACTTGAATGAACTTTCACGGCCCGATTCAGTTTTTTTTAAGGCGACACGGGATGGTATCTGTTTAGGATTTTTGCTCGCGCGGATTCATAAGACCGTAAATGGGGAAGTTGGCAGGGACGCGGAGATCTATAATATCGGCGTTGCCCCGGATGAACATCGGAAAGGAGTCGGCTCGACACTTATGAACGCTCTTTTAGAAGAGTGCCGGCACCGATCGGTCAATGCTATCTGGCTTGAGGCCCGCACCGGAAACCTACCGGCTATCGCGTTTTACTCTAAACACGAATTCAGGGTCGTGACTGTCCGAAAATCGTTTTATCGCGACCCGGTCGAGGACGCAATCGTAATGAGATCAGAGCTTTACAATTCATGACAAACTGAAGCTTGAATGCTTCAAAAAATTGGAGTAACATTCTGTTTACACTCATATTTCACGGCCCGCCGGGCCGATTTAGGGTGCAAATTTATGAGAGAGTGAGGACAAAACGATATGGACATAGCATCTTCTGATGCAGTGAAGAACGAATTGTTCAAAACCAACCCGACCTTTCGCGATTTGATTCATCAGCATCAGAATTATGAACAGCGACTTACGGAATTAGCCGGTTTGACCTACCCCAACGACGACGAGCAGATCGAAGAATCCACACTAAAGAAAAAGAAATTGATGGTGAAAGACGAGATCTATGCAATGATGCACGACTACGAGGTCTCTCACTAGAATAGCAAAGCTTTTTGTATCAAGGGCGGCAATCGATTGCCGCCCTTTTTCTATTTAGGGATACAGGGCGAATTTGAATAAGCGACGATCGCTTCCGGTACTGAGAAGACGAGCATTGATCCGTCGGTAAGAACCGGACTGGACATGGCGTACTTATTTTCACCCAGCGCGATCTCCTCCAGGATCTTTCCGCTTTCGAGATCGATCGACATCGCCGTGTCCTCAACCGAAACGGTAAGGTACAGGGTACGATCCGAGACGAAAGGATCTTCCGCAAGCCGGCCTCCCATTCTCCGTTTCCACTTTACGTCACCCGAGTAGTTTGAGATCAGGTATAGAAAATTGTCGTACGATCCAACAAGAATTCCTTCGCCTGTTTCGACGATCGTCCCGATCCTCGCGCCGCTCTTAAAACGCCACCAGACTGCGCCCGTCGCGTCGCGATAGTTGATCACGTTTCCGCGCTCGTCGCCCGCGACTATGGACTCATTTTCGCGAACTGTTAAGGCGGTAACGGCATATTCGGATCTTATCGAGCTGATAATTCGCCCGTTCGCGGCGGAAAGCACCTCGATCTTATTTCCGTTCGTGGCAACCGCGATGGCGTTCTCTCTAAACGCCGGCCGGATCTTGACCCCGTTGTTCAACTTATTGCTCCAGAGAGTAGAACCGCTCCCTACGTCGAGTGCGGCAATGCTACCGGCAACGTCCACGGCGACGAGACGTGATCCGGACATTCCCAGGAACACGTCACCAGAGATCGCAACGGGAACCGAGAATCTCGCGAGGCCGGACTCAAAATTCAACAACCGAAGGGTCGAAGCGGGGTTTTTTTCTCCAGAGAAAGCTGACTTTCCCGTTATTACAGCCAACCCGACCCGCGGGATCGCGAGGCTTGCCGCGATATCGCCGCCCAACTCCGTGACCCACATCACCTGGCCTGATCTTGCCGAGATCGCCCGGATCTTTCCGCCCGGCTCGGATAAATAGATCGTTCCGTTAGTGGATGCGATCGCCTGCCTCACGGTGTTCTCAAATTGATACTCCCAGCATTTCTTGAATGGTGACCCCGAAGTGGCGCCCTTCGTATCGGAGAGAATCGGGGCCCCCTGCGAAAATGCAGGCGCGACGACGCCACACACCATCGATAAAGCAATAAAAGTGCAGAGGATCTTCAACATCGAGTATGAAACCGGAAAAATTGACGTGAGCGATAGGGAAGATGCGCAACACGATTTTATCACATCGAACTTGACCGCCTAAGATTGGAGAATGTAATATCCCGAAAAGTTCGCTATCATTTAAGTTATTAAACAGGAGAAGGACTCGACAAAATGTCTTTTAATAAAATAATTATCGTCGGAAATTTGGGAAAGGATCCAGAGCTTCGTTACACACCCCAGGGAGTTGCGGTTTGCGATTTCTCGATGGCAACCAATGAAAAGAAACGGGACAAGTCAGGTGAATTTCAGGAGGTCGCTACGTGGTTTCGCGTCACGCTGTGGCGCAATCAGGCTGAGAACGCCGCAAAGTATCTGAAGAAGGGAAGCCAGGTGTTTATCGAAGGTCGCCTGAGTCTCGAGGAATGGACCGATCGCGATGGCAATACGCGCCAGACGCTTTCTGTCCAGGCTTCGGACATGCATTTTATCGGCAGCCGGGGTGACGCAGCTCCTTCGATGGGCAGCGATCCCCACGAAGCTGAATTCGCCGGCCCCGCATCAGCGTCAAGCCAGGAATCTTCCGCTCCTCCGATAACCCGCGCCGCCGCCGCAGACGACGACATTCCGTTTTAGGGACTTTGGACATATCCCGTTCTTCTTAAAGGTTTTGAGGCGCGCTCGCCCGCCCCTTACCACTGCTTTATCCCATCGTGTCCGGTCCTTGTCCGGTGGTTGTCCGGGGCTTGTCCGGGACCCCC
>DATFEW010000146.1:0-3713 GCA_035250805.1 Pyrinomonadaceae bacterium | reverse complement strand
ACAGTGGATCTCGAGGATCACACTCAATCCTACGATCGTGTGGATCGGCAATGCTCCGGACGATGAACAACTCGCCGAGATGCACCACGCAGCTCATAAGGGATGTTACATTGCGAATTCGATCAAGTCTGAGGTTGTGGTAAAGGGCTTCAGTCGGTGAGGGTTTTGAACGCGGATGAAACGGATCAAGCGGATTACCCGGATAAGAAATAATTCAAAGCGTTCTATCCGTTCGATTCGCCCCATGCGGGTTCGAAAAAATTAGCAAAGAACTCATGTTCGATGTTTCGATACGTCTAGAAAACAAACCGGGCGAGATGGCCCGGATGGGTGAAGCTCTCGGCGCGGCAGGCGTGAGTGTCGAAGGTGGCGGAGGTTGGGTTGTGGACGGAAAAGGCTATATGCACTTTCTGTTCGAAGATGGCAAAGCAGCACGGACCGCGCTCGAAAATGTTGACATCGAAGTGCTTGACGTTCGCGAAGTTCTGATTCAAAAACTAAGACAGGACGTGCCCGGGCAGCTCGGAAAGATCGCCCGCCGAATGGCCGACGCAGGTGTGAATATAGAAGTAGTTTACAGCGACCACGCTAACCAGCTTATTCTTGTTGTTGATGATTTCGAAAAGGGCAAAGCTGTATCCGATGCCTGGAAAGCGGAGATGGCATCGGACTAGATCCATGAACCGTTTAATTCTGACATTGCTCCTATTCACGGCTTTCCTGCTGGCCGCGTCGTCATGTCGCTCAAATGACACGACTGTCCGTGGCAAGGTGCGCTTTGAAAATAAACCCGTTGTCGGAGCCGAGGTCCGGTTTGGCCCGAATATGAAGGAAGCTACGACAACCACGAACTACGACGGACAGTTCATCATCAGCGCCACGCACCGCCGCGCTGAGGTTCTTGAATTAAAGGTCCTAAAACCCGGGTACACACACGAAAAAATTGAGTTTCCGGCCTACGGCTCTGCTGAGCGGGAATTTGATATCGAGCTTAGACGTATTTTCGATCCCGCGGCCCGCTAGATCTATTAGATGCCCGAACTCATCACGATCATTTGTGACGACCTCCAGGCAGAGATATATCGTCACACTCGAGAGCTCGGATACCGGGTCGACATGATCATCCCCGCCGATTCGCCGCGAGACGCGATCGTTTCGAAGAATGGCGAATCGAAGCGGCTGAGGCAGAAGCCTGACCGTGAGGGAGGGCCTAACATACAACGCAATAGTTACGCCCTTGGTGACGCGCGGGCCTCTGCAAACTGGACCACGGGCCGCGCCGGAATGATGTATCGCGATCTGATCCCTGATCGAATGGGTGGGAAGCTCATCGCGTCACACATTCGTATAGTCGACGGTGGCCAAGTTCCTGATAGCGTTCATTATCACAAGATCGACTTTCAGATCATCTATTGCCTGCAGGGTGCGATACGCGTGGTCTATGAAGACCAGGGGCCGCAGTTTTGGCTAAAGCCGGGCGACTGCGTTCTGCAACCGCCGGAGATCCGACACCGGGTTCTCGACGCTGAGGCAGAATCAGAGGTTATTGAGATCACCTCTCCAGCGGAGCACGAAACCTGGTTCGATCACGACCTGAAACTGCCGACAGACGATTTCAGGCCCGATCGCGTTTTCGGTACGCAGCGGTTTGTAAGACATTTGGACTCGGAAGCCGTTTGGGTCCCGCTTGATGACGGCAAAACAGTGGCCGCGCGCGCGGAGGTTGGTGCCGGCAATGGAATGCCCGATGTTTATACGCTCAGCTCTAACAATAAAAACGATCTCGTGGAATATACAAAAGCAGACGGTCGTTGGATAAGAATTCTGGTCGGAGGCCGCGGGATTATGTTTAGGGATGAGATGGATTATTTGGCGGCTTCTGTCGCCACGCCCTTTTCAACCAGATTTCCTCCCCCGTTGTCGTGAACCACCGGTTTCTTACCGTTCACGTATTTTGAGTACTTCACCGTATTGTCACCGCCGTTCAACACGATCTCGGACACCGCCGCGGCCTCGACCCGGATCCGGTCCCCGTTAAGGATCAATTGTTTGCAGACCCCAGTTACTTTGACCTGCATTTGATCGAGGTTGACCGAAACACGATTGTACTTTGTGCAATCGACCGGCCTGCTTGTCACCCTATTGATCGAGAGCGGCGGCCCGTCGACGGTCGTGTCAGCGGTCACGATGTCGGCCGGATCGATCTGTTCAACCACCTCTTGAGTTTTTGCTGGTGTAGGCGTGGCGGCGTATTTTTCGACGCTCTTCTTCGAGATTCCGCTCTGAACGTCACACCCGGCAACCAGGACAATGAGAAAAACGGTGAATATTACGAAGAGTTTCATCTCAGAGAATCATATTCGAACCGGGGCCATACGAGCAACTAATCTGCATTGATCGTGATAACCGCGATCTCCGGCGGCACTAGGAACCGTATCGGGAGAATACTTGTCCCAATGCCGGTAGTGACGAAAATATCCGTCCCGCGGTCTTTCACGTGGCCGGCCGCATATTTTTGTCCATACGACGAGGGCACGATCGGCCGTCCGAATATCGGGAACCAAACCTGCCCGCCGTGTGTGTGGCCGGCGAGCAATAATTTCAATTCGTTGGAGACCTGCAGGTCGCCGGTGATCATTTCGAGAACATCGGGACTGTGATCTAACGCGATCACATCGCCGGTGCCTTCGGTGTCAGCCAGGGCCCTCCGCGCCTCTTCCGAGAATTTGTGCCAGTTTTGCCCGTGCATATGATCTTTTAGGCCAAGGAGCCGAAGTAGCCGGCCTCCTCGCTCAATAGTGGCGACTTCGCCCTCAAGAACACGAATGCCGACCCGCCTAAGTTCGTTTGCCACGATCGCGTCACTGTACCAGCCGTCGTGATTTCCCAAGACCGCAAAGACGCCGCTCGGAGCCCGGAGACCAGCGAGTGCGTCGGCGATCTTTTCCATTGGCATCAGCGGAGGGCGCTCTCTCATCGGCCTGTTTTCTAAGGGTTGGGAAACATAATCACCAAGCAGTACGATCAGGTCAGCATTTTGCGCATTTGCCAGCTGAACGATGTCTCTGATCCGCGCCTCGTCAACGCCGTGCGACCCACCGTGGATATCTGAGATCATTGTGATCCTCAGGCCCTCAAATGCAGGATCCCAGCCGCCGATCTCGATGTTCTGCTTGTTTACGACCAACCTGTGCGGTTCGATGAGATATGCATACCCAAGAAGTAAGAGTCCGCAAATAAATATGCCGATCAACAAAAGGCCAAGACGTTTTAGAAGTGTTCGGGACATTACGACTTGCTTGTTATTGTTATTTCCGACCGAAATATTCGCTCCACCGCTGATCGACTAGTTTGGCGATATCATCTCGTACCTCGACCTCTTTTGGATACCAGGGTTTCATCCGAGCGTCGATGACAATCGGGGCGGTGTAACCGATGTGATTGTTTTTTAGCGAGAGCTCCTTTGCATAGATGTCGCTTGCCGGCTCGAACCGGGTCCAGGTGGCCCAGAGGAATTTATTGGTGGCGGTCGCACATTCGGCATCGTCGTGAAGCACAACGACCTGCCATTCGTCGAACACCCCCGATCCGGCAACGCGTTCAGCAAGGTCTTTTTCATTTTCGTACGGTGCACCCTGAACAACGAGACATCCGCCGCAAAACACCTCGGTTCGCACGATGCCTGCCGGCGGTTCTCTGCGAAATTCCCGGAC
>DATFEW010000116.1:0-10980 GCA_035250805.1 Pyrinomonadaceae bacterium | reverse complement strand
CACCCTGCACAGGAACGAGCTGCGCGAGCGATAGTTGGACATCACCCGTGCCCGGCGGCATATCAACAACCAGGTAATCAAGCTCGCCCCAATTTACGTCCGAGAGAAAATGTCGGACGACACCGTGGAGCATCGGTCCGCGAAGGATCATCGGCTTGTCGGGGGGGACAAGTACAGCCATCGAGATCATCTTTACGCCGTGTGCTTCTATCGGCTGGAGCTGATTGCCGCGCACTTCCGGCTGGCCATAGCCGGTGCCAAGCATGATCGGGACGTTCGGTCCGTAAACGTCGGCGTCCATAATACCGACCTTTGCGCCGTCCTGCGCGAGGGCGACGGCGAAGTTGACTGCCACCGTTGACTTGCCGACGCCGCCTTTGCCGCTCGATACGGCGATGATGTTTTTTACACCGGGAACCGCAACGTTGTTCGCAATGCCGCGGCCCTGCGGAACCTCGGCATCCATCGTCACTTTTACGTTGGTAACACCGTCGAGCGCGCGTACGATCTGGATCGCCTGCGTTTCCATCTGTTCCTTGACGGGGCACGCGGGCGTCGTCAGCACGATCCGAAAAGAAACATCGCCTCTGTCGATCTTCAGATCCCGGACGAAACCGAGGGTAACGATGTCCTTACGGAGATCGGGATCGATGATCGCACGCAGCGAATCAAGTACACTTTCTTCAGATAATGGGTTCATTATGCATATAGTGAATTGACGTTATAAAGTAAGAAACCATTGTAACAAAACCCGATGGGCCGGTCTTGTGCGACTCCGGATCTGGGTGAGGACATATTATGAAAACAACTTTTCTACTTGTCTTGCTTTTCTCTTCGACATGCTTAATGGCGCAAACGAGCGAGTATGTCGGCTATAAATACAAGCCCGTATTCGTCGACCAGTCATTGCCGAACGGCGTGAAAAGCCTGGGTGGCGGCGTGGTCTTCGACGGGGACCAGATGACGAAATACGGAGTCGGACATGTTCGAAAAGGCAGATCTGACATGCTGTGGCTAGAACTTGTAACCAAAGAAGATGAAAAGGGGCCTACGGAATGGGAAGTAAAAGACGTTTTGACTTTTCCGTTATTGACGAAAAATCAGGAGCTGTTCACTCCTCCTGCGAACGAGTCCTGCACCGTGAACGGAAAAAACGATGAAAAACTTGTGGTCTTCGCAGATCTTTCACCTAGGACGATGAAGTATACGATGCGTAAGGCCTGGCGTGTCGACTTGACGACTGAAAAATTCAAGCCGATCTCCGTCGCGGGCATCAAATGTGTATACGATGAGCCGTAGAAGAATTATTGACGTGAAACGGCGCCTGTGTGCAGTCACGAGTATCAAAAGTCCGCGCAATGATACCTTCTAACGAAAAAGTTGCGATTCTTGATTCCGAATACCGACACATCCGATCGGGTGGTACGGGTTTTATCGAATTACCTCGCGGGTTGATGGCCGTTTGGGGTAAAGAGGCCGTCCAATTCCTCGACGGGATGATCACCAACGACGTGAAAACACTCGAGGACGGTACGCAGATGCTCGCTGCATTCCCGAACGCCCAGGGACGCCTGCTTGCGGTCGTTCGGGTCGTGCGCCAAGGCGACAGGTTTTGGATCGAGACTGAAGAAGCGACGCGCGAGAAGGTTTTTCTAAACCTGTTTCGTTTTACCTTCGCCGGGGATTTTTTTGTTGAGGACCTGTCAGAAAGCTACAAATATATTGAGATCTTAGGAAACCGGGGCGATCTTCCGTTGGGTGATGGCACGATCACGTTAAGAAGCGATTTCTCGCTCGATTGCTTCGCTCAGCCCGTCGACGCAGATGCGATTGGACTGCGTTTGACCAACGTCGGTTCCGTGCCGATCTCCGATAATGTCCACGAAACTCTCCGTATCGAAAACGGCATTCCGAAATACGGCGTTGATATGGATGAGACTACGATCGTTCCCGAACTCGGCATCCCCGGAATGATCTCGTACACAAAAGGATGCTATATCGGCCAGGAGATCATCGCCCGCATCCACTTTCGCGGTCACGTGGCGAAACAATTGACGGGCCTGATGTCAGAACCATCTGCGTCAGCGGGCTGCTTAACGCCTGGCTCCGAACTCCTAACTGCGGACGGGAAAAATGCCGGACGTGTCACTTCCGCGACCTATTCACCAAAACTCGAAAAGACGATCGCGCTTGGGTACGTTCGATATGATTATCTAGAAGAGGGAACTGAACTCGTCGCGGCGGATCAGCGTGTGATGGTAAAAAGCCTGCCTTTTGTAAGATGAACATCGCTCCGATCAATATGGACGAACTCGACATCGACCTGCCAAACGCAAAGCTTGCGTACACGATCATTCAATCCCTGCTGGATGGGCACGAGGCGCTGAGCGATCTGCTGGTCGTGATGTCGCACGCGTTGGATGAAGAGACGTTGAAAGCACTGACTACGACCGGAGAGTGGGAGAAGTATCTGGAATCTAAGCGCAATCTTGAGACCACTCGCCTTCAGATCGAGCGATTTACGGAAGCTTTAAGAAATATGTAGATTTGACGGAACGCGGACGCCCACGTCCGCAATGAGCAGGAAGTGCGAAAAAAGTCCGCGTCCTTATGGACGCGTTGCGGACGAGGGCGTCCGCGTTCCCTTTATGTACGATCTTGTGATCATCGGAGCCGGGCCCGCGGGGATCTCGGCTGCATACGAGGCGAAAAAGGCCGGGCTTGATTACGTTGTGATCGAAAAAGGACTGATAGGCAATACGATCTACAACTACCCGGTCGGGCTGACGGTTTTTTCGACGACGAACGAGCTTGAGTTCGAGCCGGGGGGCCTAAAGCCGGCGCGCGAAAAGCCAACTAGGGAGGAATTGCTTTCTTACTATGTAAGGTTTGTTTTAGATAATGAGTTAAATATTCGGACGGAGGAAATGGTGACCGACATTGGGTTTTCAGAACTACCACCCCGCCCGGGAAGCCCGGGTGCTCCTCCTAAACAAGGAGGGGAGCTGTCGAGCCGCACATTTAGAGTTTTTACGGACAAGGGGGAGTACGAAGCCCGCAACGTCCTCTTCGCCATCGGTGCGATGGACTATCCTCGAAAGCTGAATGTTTCGGGCGAGGATCTTCCAAAGGTTTACGACCATTTTCGCGAGACTTATCCGTGGGTGAAAAAAAAGGCTTTGATCGTTGGCGGCGGAAATTCGGCCGGCGAGGCTGCGTTATTTCTTGCGCAGGAAGGATGCGAGACGACGCTGGCGATATTTCGCAGCGACTGGGAAAACACGGATCCGAAACAGGGCTGTATTAAGTATTGGGTGAAACAGCCGCTAGAGGACGAACTTAAAGAACATTGTTTGAATCTTTTCTTCCTTGGGAAGGTGATCGAGGTTCGCGAGGGGGAGGTTGAGCTTGAAAGCGAGAGCGGCGAGCGGGTTGTGATAGAGAACGACGTGGTTTTTGTATTGATCGGGGCAGACGCCGACCTTTCGATGCTAAGAAGCCTCGGCGTCAAAACTACCGAGGGCAAATATGGCGAGATTCCTGTTTATGATCCTGAATCTTACGAAACGAATGTGAATGGAATTTACGTGGCCGGGCACTTCACGAACGAACGCCACATCAAACCCGCTATCGAAGCGCCCAGAAAAATTGTCCCCGCAATCGTGAAAGATCTGTCGAAGCAACCCCTCCCCTCTATCATAGGTTCGCCTCGTACGGGACGACGTACATAACAATAGCGACAAAGTGCAAGATACTGCCGGCAAGTACGAAAACATGAAAGACGGCGTGGTTGTGAGGAATCCGGTGCAACGCATAGAATACGACACCCAGCGAGTATGCCACTCCGCCAGCGATGGCAAGTATCACGGGCACGATGCCGAGAGCCTCAAGCATGGGCTGAATAGCGAGAACGCCAAGCCAGCCCATCACCAGATACAAAATGACCGAAAGAACTTGAAAGCGATCGCGAAACAAGAGCTTTAAAAGAATGCCCCCGACCGCGAAAAACCATATGGCAGCAAGAACACTGCGTCCGATCGTATCGTCGATGATCACAGACGCGAACGGGGTATAAGTACCCGCAATAAGAAGATAAATGCAGCAGTGATCGACAAGACGAAGAGCGTGCTTGAGTTCAGGCGAGGTGGTGCCGTGATAGACGGTCGATGCCGCATAAAGAACGATAAGTGAAAAACCGTAAACAAGACACGCCGCGATCAGCAAGGGCTCACCGCGCAGGCCCGCCAGTGTGACCAATGCGATAAACCCCGCAAGGCTGAGTACAAGTCCGAAGCCATGCGTGATCGTATTCGCAAGTTCCTCGACTGAGAGTTCAGAAAAACGTGTTTTTATCGCGGATGTCATTCGCCGCAAACATTCTAACAGGCTCGAGGCACCCGGACCGTAAGAAATATGTCATTGTTTGAGGCTTCTATCTCACGACCGCTGCCGAATGTGCTCGCTAAGGCGGATCAATTCTTCAAGCGTCAGACGCGTCTTTCCGGCCGCTTCAACATCGATAGCACCCGGGATTTCGAACATTGGGTCAGTGATCAATTCGAAGAGCAGGGTGGACATCGATCGAAGCAGCCTGCCGGTGTCGCTCGCGTAAACCTTTGGTTCAGTCGGATCAGATGCTTTTGATACGGGCAGATTCAGGTTTTTTAGTAATCTTTCGGACCGCATATGAACTCGTTCACCGACTTCGGCAGCGACCTTCGCTGAGATCGCTTCGCCGCCCTTCAGCTTCGTTATGAGCAGGTTGTACTCTTCCTGGAGCGATTCGAGATCTTCCTTGAGCTGAGCTTTTAGTGCAGCGGTGCGTTTGAGTTCTTCGGGAGAAACCTTCTTGCCGCGAAGCTCCTTGGTCATTCCATCCCGTTCGGCCTTAACTGACTGATTATTGAAATCTTCCACCCGGCGAGCGATATTGTTAGGCTGGCGAGCGATCTGGGCGTTTGAGTCGATAACCAAACCCGCCGGAATAGCGATGATGGTCAATGCAAGGATCACAAGACGTCGAGAATAAAACTCACCCACTTTCATAAATCGCTCCTTGAAAAAAAGGCTGCAATTTCGGCTCAAATTGTACGCACCCAGGATCGTTCAAGAATACTTCCGAACAGATACGAATTGCAATGAATTCGGCGTGTAAAGCGGCTAGAATTCGCCGTCGTGCTTTGAGCTGATCCGGCGGGCAACGCCTGAGTTGTGTGCCGCGGTTTCTACTTCGGCTGCGACCGCCTCACCGACGCGCTTGTCGAATACGGAAGGAATTATGTAATCGGGGTGCAGTTCGTTATCGCCGATTATCCCAGCGATCGCATTCGCGGCGGCAAGCTTCATCGGTTCATTTATGCGTGAGGCACGGCAATTTAAAGCTCCGCGAAATATGCCCGGAAAACACAGCACATTGTTGATCTGATTCGGGTAGTCCGAACGGCCCGTAGCCATCACGGCGACCAGGCCTGCCGCGTCTTCGGGCATGATCTCGGGCGTCGGGTTTGCCATAGCAAAGACGATCGGATCTTTTGCCATTGCTCGAAGATCGATCTCGCTGATGGTTCCGGGGCCGGATAATCCAAAAAAAACGTCGGCATCTTTCATCGCGTCGTGGATCGTACCCGTTTCATGACCCGGATTAGTATTCTGGGCATACCAATCCTTAACCCAATTCATATTCTCTTTCCGGCCCCGGTAGAGGGCGCCCGTGCGATCGCAGCCGATGATGTTTTTTACACCCGCCGCCATCACGATCTTGGTGCACGCAACGCCGGCTGCACCGATGCCGTTAACGACGAGCTTTACGTCTTCCATCTTCTTGCCGACGATCTTCAACGCATTGATCAGAGCCGCGAGAACAACAACAGCGGTGCCGTGCTGATCGTCATGAAACACGGGAATATCGAGTTCTTCCTTAAGACGATCCTCGATCTCGAAGCATCGCGGTGCGGAGATGTCTTCGAGATTGATGCCGCCGAACGCGACAGAAATATTCTTGATCGTCTGCACGATCTCATGTGGATCCTTGGTGTTCAGGCAAACAGGAAACGCGTCGACACCTCCGAATTCCTTAAATAACTGGCATTTGCCTTCCATCACAGGCATCGCGGCGGCGGGCCCAAGATCGCCGAGGCCGAGAACCGCGGTACCGTCGGTTACAACCGCTACCGTGTTCTTCTTTATGGTGAGATTAAAAACTTTCTCCGGGTCGCGGTGGATCGCCTCGCATACGCGTGCGACACCGGGTGTGTACGCCATCGAAAGGTCGCTTCGGGTCTTTAGCGGCATCTTCGACGCGATCTCGATCTTTCCACCGAGATGCATCAGGAACGTTCGGTCAGAAACGTTTACTACCTCAACACCATCGATGTCGCTGACGGATTCTACTATCTGTTTGTCGTGAGTTTCGCTCGCGGCATTTACCGTGATGTCGCGGATCAGGTAATCCTTGCCGACACTTACTATATCGATACCCTCAATGTCGCCGCCGGTCTTCCCGATGGCAGTCGTTATCTCCCCGAGCTTGCCCGGCTGGTTGTGGATCCTAACTCTCAGCGTGAGGCTGTAGCTTGCATTCGGCGTCGGCTGATGGCTCATACAAAGGCGGAGAACTATGGGAAGCAGGTCTTTCTCCGAAACAAAAAGTATGACGAAAAAGCGGAACTCAGGCAAATTCAATAGCCATCGACCAGGCTTGAATTTCGCGACTTTTGTTATAATGAATCGTTTGGAGGAGCTTTCTCTATCAGCAACGTCACAGGCTTTACACAGGGGCTGAAGCACAACCAGATCCGCAGAATCGAGCGTCTTGCAACGCGACGCGTCCCGCCCGATCAGATAGTTTCCCAGGAATTAGCAAGACAGATGTCGGAGCTCTCGAACGAGACCGGCCGCCAGATCGGCGTGCTGCTGGACCGGAAGGGCCACGTGGAATACGTGATGGTCGGCAATGCCAAGCAGATAGAGATGCCGGATTTTGGCCGAACCCGCGCCGCGACAGATCGCTTTCGCGGCCTACGCTGCGTGCACACGCATCTGCAGAACGAAAAGCTTACTCAAGACGATCTGACGGATTTGGCTTTACTGCGGCTCGATCTGATGGCGATCATTCAGGTCGATCGTGAAAGCGGCCTGCCCGGGCTTGTCTATTCGGCCCATTTGTTGCCTGCAAACGGACGTGATGGACAAGAGCCGCCTGAAGGCGGTACTCCAAACGGTGGCGATTCGTCGTACGAATTCCTCGAACCCAATATTCCCTCCCAACTTGATGTCGATTTTGTTTCGCTGATCAATTCGCTCGAAAGCGAAATGGCGCGCGTGCGGCAAACAGCGCGGGCAAAACAGACGAACCGCGATCGCGTGATCCTTGCCGGCGTTACGACGGGCTATATGGAGGACGCCGAACAATCTATGGCCGAGCTTGAAGAGCTTGCTCTTTCGGCCGATGTAGTTGTCCTGGACAAGATCATTCAGCGCCGTCCGCAGATCGATCCGAAAACGGTTTTGGGAAGGGGAAAGTTAGAAGAACTTCTTGTTCGGTCGATGCGTGTCGGAGCAGACCTGATCGTATTTGACACTGAGCTTTCCCCGGCACAGGTGCGGACGCTTTCGGAAGCTACCGATCTAAAGGTGATCGACCGGCCGCAATTGATCCTTGACATCTTCGCCCAACGTGCGCAGAGCCGGGAAGGAAAACTGCAGGTCGAGCTCGCCCAGTTGAAGTACTTGCTGCCCCGGCTGGTAATTGGCCAGAATTCGGCATTTTCCCGGTTGATGGGCGGAATCGGCGGGCGCGGTCCTGGTGAAACAAAGCTGGAAACCGATCGGCGGCGTGTTCGGGACCGGATCTCACAGCTTGAAAAACAGGTTGAGAATCTTCGGCGTCAGCGCGGGGAACGTAGAAAGGTCCGCGCACAAAAGAATCTTCCGCTGATCTCACTTGTGGGTTACACGAACGCAGGAAAGTCGACACTTCTAAACGCATTAACGCAATCCGACGTCTACGCCGAAAAGAAAATGTTCGCAACACTCGACCCAACGTCGCGGCGTCTGCGGCTGCCGTACGATCAGGAGGTTATCGTCAACGATACTGTGGGCTTTATCCGCGACCTGCCCGAGACACTTGTCGCCGCATTTCGCGCAACGCTCGAGGAGATATCGGACAGCGATTTGATCGTGCACGTCGTCGATGCGGCGAATCCGCGGGCATTGCAGCAGGTCGCCTCGGTTGACAAGATACTCAATGACCTCGAGCTCGGACACATACCTCAGATCATTGCGTTAAACAAGTCGGACCTGGTCACGGCCGAGCAGATCGAATCACTCCAAAAACAGATATCCCTTGACAAGCAGGTGGACAGCGTGGCAATTTCAGCTATCCGCCGCAGATCTCTCTCGGCTCTCGCCGAACGGATCTCGGCATCGATCGGGGATTTTGGATTCGAGAATCGCATCATCGCAGCGCAGGCGAAATGAGCAAACGAATTGAAGACCTTAAGTCGCCGATGACACGTTGGCGCGGACGGATAAAAACGATCACGTCGGCCGCCTTTAAGAAATTCTCGTCCAGGCAGCTCTTTTGGCTTGGGTTTGCCACTCTCTCCATCCTCACCACTCTGTTGATCTTCATACCGACCTGGAGCCCTGGAAGCGAATATCTATACAAGGAAGGTGATATCGCCCGCGAGACCATTATTGCGCCCGCAGATATCCATTTTGTCGACGAGGCGGAGACCGAGCGCATTCGAGCTTCTGCGAAAGAAACCGTCGACCCGATATTCAGTTTCGAACCGAGACGGGCTGAAGAAGCAGTGCAAACGTTTCGGATGGCGTGGGAAGACGCGGAGCGGAAAAGCAAAGCAGCGGCAAATTCAAACCGGAGTTCAAACTCGAACAAGATCGAGGCACCGGCCGGGACAAGGTCCGGCCCGGATCTCGCAAAAGTATTTACAATGCGCAGATTCAGCCCGAACGAGCTTGAAGCGGTTGCACGGATAGTGCGCGAAAATGCGAGCGGCGACATTTACGGCGACCAGGACGAACAGTTTCTGCAGGGCCAGATCGCCATCCACGACCGACAGAAGCCGACGGATTCCCGCGTATCGGCAAATCCTTCGACCTCGATGACGAAGCTATCGGATGCCCGAAAGAAGCTCTCGGACGACGTGCGCGCGATCCCGAGTTTCTCGGCTGCAGAAGCCGAAGCGTTTACCGCGTTTCTTTCGCCGTTGATCCAGGCCAGTGTTGTGTATGACGCCGCCGCGACGGAGAGTGCACGGGCATCCGTAGCCGAGACAGTAGAACCCGTGACCATCTCATTGAAGCGTGGACAAAAGATCGCCGACCAGGGTGAGCCGATAACGACGAGCGTCGTCTCACAGATCGCGGCAATCCAGAATTACAGCGGCGGGAGCCGTTTTACGCAGAGGTTCATAGGGCTGCTGGTCTTTATTACGGCGCTGTATTGGACGGCATGGAAATTTGTCGAGCATCGAGGGATCGTGCCGCGGCTCGCCTTGTCCGAGGAAGAAACGTTCGCGCTCTTTGGATTTATTGTCGTCATTCAGACGATCCTGATGGTCGTGTTCTTTAGCCTTGCTGAGTTCACTGCTTCTCAAAGCGCGCGCGCCCCGACTAACGACGCCGCTCTCTGGTCGTTCGCCGTGCCGTTCGCGTTTGGCGCACTTTTGATGACGCTTCTTGCCGACCGGCGCACGGCGCTGTTCACCGGAATATTTACCGCAATATTGGCCGGATTCATCGCTCCGCGGGGACTCGAATTTGCGGTTTTCGCGATCATTACCTCCGCGGTCGCAGTCTATGGGATCGGCCCGTACAGAACGCGGCAGACGGTGACGTTTGCTGGTGTTTTGGTTGGCCTGACGAGTGCGGGGCTTGCGGTTGCGATGATCGCGTATACCCAGCAGCCTCTCATCTTGAACACCATCCTTCTTGCGATCGCGTGCGGCCTCGCAGCGGGCCTCATCACCGCCGCGGCGACGGCGATGTTCCTTCCGTTGTGCGAATCGCTTTTCGGGGTACTCACCGACGTAAAGCTGCTCGAACTTTCAAATGCCGATCTGCCCGTCCTTAGCCAGCTCGCAATGCGTGCTCCGGGAACAAATCAACATTCGCACGCTGTTGGACAACTTGCGGAAGAAGCGTGCCGGGTAGTGGGCGGCAACGCACTCCTTTCGCGGATCGGCGCTTTGTATCACGATATAGGAAAGACCGCGGCACCTGAGCACTTTGTTGAAAATCAACAGGCGAAAAATCCGCACGACAAGCTGAAGCCGGTCCAGAGCGCGAAGATCATCATCGCCCACGTGACGTACGGTATGAAACTGGCAAAGGAGATGGGACTGCCGCAACGGATAATCGATTTTATCCCTCAGCACCACGGTACTCGGACGCTGCATTTCTTCCTAAAAAAAGCGCAGGCAGAAGCTCGTGAGTCCGATGACATTTCGGAGAACGATTTTCGATATCCGGGCCCGAAACCCCAGTTTCGCGAGGCTGCCATAATGATGATCGCCGATTCGTGTGAAGCTGGTGCGCGTTCGCTTGCCGAGCCGACTCCGGACAACATCCGATTTATCGTTACCAAAATAATCGACGCGATCATAGCCGATGACCAGCTGGATGAGTGCGACCTAACGCTTCGCGAGCTCACGCAAATTCGCGAATCGATGATCCGTTCGCTCGTTGCCATCTACCACTCGCGTATCGATTACCCGGGATATGTACCGCCAAAAACGGGTGAATACCGGATCGCGCCGACTGAGGGTGATGGCGGGCAGAGCGGCATTAAATACGCTGATCCGAAAGAAATCCCCGTGAGCAAAGGGGGCGAGATCGAGGACGAGGCGATCGGCCGTCCGAATGGAAGCGACCGCGCGGATGCGAAATCAGCGAAGTGAGTTTGCGTTCAGCCAATGGTGAGGCGACACGCCTGGATAAGGCGCACGCGCTCAATAA
>DATFEW010000115.1:0-9399 GCA_035250805.1 Pyrinomonadaceae bacterium | reverse complement strand
TTGCCGCTCTCGCGGTCTTTACCGCGGCTCACGCCGTCTCTATAGGTTTCGGCCCGCCAGAGTTGGCTTTGCAAATGGGTGACCTGACGCGCTTCGTACTGGTCCTTTCGGTGATAGGGTCGTCTCTATTCGTCGTAAATTCGGTTCTTGTAGCGATCTATACATCAATAAGACGAAGTATTCCGATCTCAAAGGTCTGGACAGAGAATCTCTTTGGGGCGGGTGCAATTTACATTACCGGAGCGGTCCTCGCCGGCGCCATTATTAAGTCGCTCGAGCAAGCCAATATTTTTCTGATGGCATTTGTAATGATCATTTTCGGGGTGATCTATTTAACGTTCAAAGGATTCGTGCAAGATGTTAAAAAGAACGTCGAAAAGGCGACGGAGGCCGAGTCTGCCCGAGTTGAACAGGCTGAGGCCCACGTGCAGGAACTCGAGCATTACGTCTCACAACTGAAGGACAGCAGCAAGGAGCTCGAAGCCAGCCGGGAAAGTTTCCGTCACGCCGCTTACCACGATAAGTTGACCGGGCTGCCTAATAGGAACTTTATTCTTGAGAAATTAAGGAACCGACTCGCTGCCGCTGCGGATGGCAGGCCACGCGCATGTGCGGTCCTGTTCCTGAATCTCAACGGGTTCAGGACCATAAACGACAGTTTGGGCCATTCGACCGGCGACCGGATCATTAGGCAGGTCGCAACCCGCCTGACCGAACTGATCGGCGAATGCGACGTTGCCGCGCATTTCGGCGGCGATGAATTTGCGATCATCCTGTCCGAGGCGAATGATGAGAGATACGCCATCGATTTCGCTCATAAAGTATCCCGGCGAATTGCCGAATCAGTACGATTTACGGGCCGGGAAGTTTACACAAGCGTTAGCATCGGGATCGCTTTTCTGACCCGGGAATATATCCAGGCTGAAGATATCCTGCGGGATGCCGACATTGCGATGTACAACGCCAAGGACAATAAAAATGTCGCTGCCGTTTTCGATAGCACGATGCGCGAGCGGGTGATCGTTCGGCAAGAGGTTGAGACAGATCTTAGGTATGCGATCGTTTGCAATGAGCTGGAATTGTTTTATCAGCCGATCGTGGACATGGAAAGCGCGAAACTAAGTGGATTTGAAGCCTTGGTTCGCTGGAACCACCCGCGCCGCGGCCTTGTGAATCCGGCAGATTTCATTCCGGTGGCTGAGGCGACCGGCCTCATTGCTCCGATGACGATACAGATCCTCGGAACTGCATGCCGGCAATTCGCCGATTGGAGAAGGCGATACGATGTCCCGAGTTCGACGACGCTAAGTGTTAACATCTCTGTTACGCATTTCGCGGACAGCAGGCTGGCGGACCAGCTCAGAAGCATAATAGATGAGACAGAAATAGAACCCGCGTCATTGAAGCTCGAGATCACTGAAAGCGCTGTGGTCGGCGATGCAGAGAACGCGATCGCAACACTGAACAAAATAAAGGAAACCGGAGTTGCGATTAGTATCGACGATTTCGGTACCGGGTACTCGAGTCTTAATTACCTTCATCGATTCCCGATCGACTATCTTAAGATCGACCGCTCATTTGTGGGGGCGATGGGGGAGGGGAACCAAAATCGAGAGATCGTACGGACGATCGTGGCGCTTGCAAAATCGCTTAAGCTAGGGATCATCGCGGAGGGGATCGAGACAAAGGAACAATTTAGAAAACTTCGTCGTCTGGGGTGTCAATTCGGCCAGGGCTATCTTTTTTCACGTCCGCTTCCGGCAAGTGAGATCGAAAAACTACTTGAGGAAGAAGCCTCTTGGACTTATCTTCTTCCGCAAGGACGCCTCGCCTCAAAATATCGCGGCACCGAGATTCATTTGGAAACGACGCAATAGTCCGGGATCTTATATTATTCTTCAGCGAAGACCGCAGGCTTCGCCCCCAACGGGAACGCCGCTTCGTATGCAGCCGCGAGATTTAAAAGCAGTCCCTCATTCCAAAAGCTGCCAACAAGTTGAGTCCCGATCGGAAGGCCCTCGCCCGAAAGTCCACACGGTATCGAGATGCCCGGAACGCCGGCCAGGTTGGCGGAAACCGTGTAAATATCGCTCAAGTACATCGCAAGCGGATCACTTGCGCGTTCACCGATCTTAAACGCAACGGTTGGCGATGTCGGCGTCAGGATCGCATCGCACTTTTGGAAGGCTTTCACGTAGTCTTGTTTGACCAATGCCCGGACCTTTTGCGCTTTCGAATAATAAGCCTCGTAATACCCGCTGGAGAGAACATACGTGCCCAGCATGATCCGGCGCTTCACTTCCTCGCCGAAACCCTCTTCCCTGGTCTTGAAATACATTTGGCGAAGCTCATGAGCGTCCTCCGCACGAAATCCATATCGGACACCGTCGTAACGAGCGAGGTTCGACGACGCTTCCGCGGTCGCAATGATGTAATAGACCGCGATCCCGTACTTCGCGTGATGAAGCTCAACGTCGACGATCTTTGCACCCAGTGAAGCAAAATTCTCGATCGAGCGCTCAACCGCTTCGCTTACATCTTTTTCAATGCCTTCGCCAAACAACGCACGCGGCACGCCGATCGTTGTGCCGGCGATGTCGTCACCGAGCGTCGAGACGTAATCCGGCACGGTGACGTCGGCCGATGTCGAATCGCGTTCGTCGCGGCCGGCTATAACGCTGAGTACTTCAGCTACATCCTTCGCGGTCTGTCCAAAGATGCCGATGTTGTCGAGGGACGATGCGAACGCGACCAAGCCATACCGCGAGATGCGGCCGTACGTCGGTTTGAATCCAACCACACCGCAAAGCGACGCGGGCTGTCGGACCGAGCCGCCGGTTTCAGAGCCAAGTGCGGCCCGCACGACACCTGAAGCGACTGCTACGGCAGATCCCCCCGAACTGCCGCCCGGTACACGCGCCGTATCCCATGGATTCTTGACTGTTCCAAATGCGGAATTTTCGTTCGATGAACCCATTGCAAACTCATCCATGTTCGTTTTTCCGATGACGATGGCACCCGCTTCGTTAAGCCGTTCGATCGCGGTTGCGTCGTAGTGGGCGTCATAATTATGGAGAATTCGGGAGCCGCACGAGGTACGCATCCCTTTTGTACAGATATTATCTTTTACAGCGATCGCAAGTCCTTCTAAAGGCAGATCTTTACCTGAGGATTCTAGTTGCTCCGCGGCCGCCAGGGACCGCACGCGCTCTATAGAAAGAAAGGAATTGAGTTCCGGGTTCAGCCGGTCAGCTTTATCCAAAGAATTTTCGATCTTAGAAACAATCGACATATTTGGTGGAGCCCTCAGGGGGGAGACACGTAGCTAATTTTTGATCTCATCGAGCAGCCATTTTTCATTCTGCTTGACGGCAACGACCTTGATCTCCCGCTGGTCGCTGCGAACGTCGTCACGCCAGAACAGGACGACTTGAAACTCCGCTTTATCGGAGGATATTTCGCGGCACTCACCTACTCGAAATGCTTTTGGCAGATCATCGGTCCGCGTGAAAGGATCGACCCCGGAAGGCACGTCACGTGCCCGGTAACGCAAACTCTCAAAAAACGCCGGTGTCAAAAAATCCTTACGCTTTTCCAGATCGTCACCAGCGAATGCGAGATCGTTCCCAAAATGAAATGAATAAAACTCTCGTACCGCAGTCCGCGCTTCCGTACAGGCAGGGTCTTCAAGATTCGGAATACTGCAGCCGGCAATGCACAATGCACAATGCAGAATGCAAAACGTGCGAAACAGATCATGCATTTTGCATTTTGATCTGTGCATTTTAAAGAACTTTCGGCACTTGGAAATGCCCGGCCACGGCGGACGGAGCCTCTTCAAGGGCCGCTTCCTGTTCGAACGAACCAACCGTAACATCCTCGCGCAGGGTAGCGGTTGCCTCTCCTTCGGCTGTCAGGCCGCCGAGCATCGGCTCTATGTCTTCGGTATCGATCTCGTTAAGCTGCTCTACGTACCTTACAATGTCCGCCATTTGCGGTGTGTAAAGTGCTACTTCCTCTTCGGTGATCTCCAGGTGGGCAAGCTTTGCAACGTGTCTTACGTCCATATTTTATTTTGACGCCGAATCGCGACGTTCGATGCACACTGCTGCGGCCTTTAGAAAATTTGCCCTCAGCTCCGGGTCCTTTATATCTGCAGCTGCAGCGGAAACGTCCGGAGCCATCGAGCTAGGCGATATTTGATCTTTGGCCGGGCTTGGCGGCCTCGCGCTTGAACTCTGAACCTCCGCCGCGTCGATCACAAACGCCAACCGTTTCACGACCGAGCATTTCAACGCGGCATTGATCTTGTAAACGATCTGAGCTGCATGCTGCTCAAACTCGCGTTTCCATTCGCGGCCGGTCACCGCGATCGACAGCACTTTGCCTTCGAGCCGGATCGGTGCCGACATTTCGCTTAACTGCTCTCCAATTACTGTCGGCCAGACGGCGAAGACTATTGCCTCGCGAGCTTCGGATCCGCTAAGTTCATCGATCAGTCCCGGTAATGTCTGCAGTATCGCGCGCATTTGTATTCGTCCGGCGTTCATTTAAGATTCTAGACGAGATGATCGAACTTCCAAAACTCGTGCTTGCTTCCGGCAGTCCGCGGCGCGCTGAGATACTTGCGTCGGTGGGTTGGGACTTTTTAAAGGATGTGCCAGAGATCGACGAGACCCAATTAAATGGCGAATCGCCTGAGGATTACGTTCTTCGCCTGGCCGAGAGTAAAGCGCGTGCCGTAGCGGCATCGCGCCCCGGCGATATCGTACTCGGTGCGGACACGACGGTTGTCATAGATGGCCAGATCGTCGGCAAGCCGGAAGATATGGCCGATGCGCGACGAATGATCGAGATGCTCAATGGCAACAATCACGAGGTTCTGACCGGTGTGGCGGTCGTGAGAGACGATTCTGTCACGACGGGCCTCCAACGCACTCGTGTCGACTTTTCGCGAATGTCCGAGGCCGAGATCAATTTCCTTGTCGAAAAAGGGAACCCGCTCGACAAGGCCGGCGCATACGCTGTACAGGCGCAGGCGGCGCTGTTTATCGAAGGGATCGAAGGCGATTACTGGAACGTCGTGGGATTACCGATCAGTTTGGTTTACAGAATGGTGATGCGAAAGCCGGAACATAGTGCAGAAGCCGGCACGAGGTAAGGGGCGAATGTTTAAGGTAATCAGGCTTACGTCGTTAGTGGTGCTGCCATGGATCACAAAAGAGAGTCGACCCGTTTTGAGATCGTGATCGTTATATCGAATTTCGGATCGATGCCGCCAAATGCCGGCCCGCTTATCGCCCCGGTTTTGTCTAGGATGATGAATGAAGGAAGCTGATCCACGCGAAACTTACGAACGATCGCAGATCCTCCGGGATCACGCAGGAGCGGAACGCTCAGCTTCCGATTCGATACAAAACTCGCAAGGTCGCTATTTGTTGCATGATTCTTCGATTTAGGATCCAATGAATCCGTTGCGACGAAATAAACCGCTACGTTTCTGCCGGCGTATTTCCTGGCAAGCGAATTTGTAAATTCCGCCTGTTTGGCCGACAGGGGCAGCCAACTTGCACCCACAGCCAGGATCACGACTTTACCCGTTTGAGCCTGAACATCAACCGTGCCGCCGCTGATAGACTGCAAAGAGGTCTGACCGGATGCCGTGAAAGACAGCAAACTCAGACCTATCGTGAAGAATGCGATCTTATTGAAGGTTCTCATAACATTATCGACCGCGGCCTGCGATCCTATCTCACTTAGATGCAGGTTTTAGATCATTTATTGCTTCGATTCAGACGAATATTATCGATAAGCCGCGTCCGACCCAAATACACCGCGGTCGACAGGATGACCTCGCTATCCTCAATCTTTTCAATAGGTTCCAGCGTTTCTGAATCAACCGCGGCAATGTAATCAATACGTGCCGACGGCTCGCCTTCGATCGTATTTCTTACAATTTCGGTCAACCTTGACGCATCTCGCTCACCATTTTTGAAGGCGAGTTTTGCCTCGCGAAGACCGTTGAAGATCACGGCCGCCTTCTCGTGTTCTTCAGGCGTAAGGTTCGCATTTCGCGATGACATCGCGAGGCCTGATTCTTCTCGCACCGTTGGAACTACAACGATCTCAGTTTCGAATCCCAGATCAGCGGTCAGCCGCCTTACCACTGCAACTTGCTGCGCGTCCTTCTGTCCAAAGAACGCTTTGTCCGGCCGAACTGTATTGAAAAGAATTGTGACGATCGTCGCAACACCACGAAAATGTCCCGGACGGGCTGCTCCCTCCAAGCCTTCGGAAATGCCCTCTACATAAACATATGTAGAAAACCCTTTGTGATAGACCTCGTCCACCTCGGGGGCAAAAACGTAATCGACCTCGAATTCCGCGAGCATCGCAGCATCTGCCGTCAAATCTCGGGGATATCGTTCCAGATCGCCCTTGTCATTGAACTGTTCCGGATTTACAAAGATCGAAACAATCACCACGTCGGCCGCCTGTCGGGCTTCCCGGACCAGCGTCAGGTGGCCCTGATGCAGAGCACCCATTGTGGGAACGAAGGCGACAGTTCTATTTTCCCTCCGAAGCTTACGGGAGATCGAAAACATACGCTGTTTGCGGGTGATGATCTCCATCCGAGAACCTGCAGGTCTACTTGGCGGCCATTTCCTTTTTGATTTCCGCGGTCAGGCCGTACGATTCTTTTTCGCTTGGATATTCTCCTGCGCGAACGTCGCCGGCCCAGCGCTGGATGGCGTCGGTCATTACTTGTCTAAGATCGACATACTGGCGAACGAAACGCGGCTGGCGGCCAAAGGTCATTCCGATCAGATCGTGCAGCACGAGCACCTGTATGTCACAGTCAATACCAGCCCCGATGCCTATAGTAGAGATCGTTAATTCGTTTGTGATCATAGCCGCGACCTCGCGGGGTACCAACTCCAGGACGATCGCAAATGCACCGGCGGCCTCGAGCATTTTTGCGTCCTCGATCAGTCTTTTTGCCTGCTCTGCGGATCGGCCCTGCACTCGGTAGCCGCCCATTTTGTAAACAGACTGCGGCGTCAGGCCAATGTGAGCGACGACTGGTATCTCCTCGTCGACCAGACGTTTTACGAGCTTTACACGATTTCGGCCGCCTTCAAGCTTAACCGCCTCCGCACCACCGTACTTCATCAGCCGCAGCGCATTTTGCACGCTTGTGTCCTCGTTTACGTGGTAGCTTCCGTAGGGCATATCAGCGATGACCATCGCCCGCTCGGTTCCGCGTTTTACTGCAATACATGCCGAAACGATCTCGTCCATTGAAACAGGGATCGTATTTCCATAGCCGTGGATCACGTTCCCGATACTATCTCCCACAAGGATCATATCCACGCCGGCTTCGTCCACGATCCGTGCGGTCGGATAATCGTAGGCCGTAAGACACACGAGCTTCTCACCACGTTCCTTGGCCGATTTTATCGCCGGAAGATAAACCTTCTCAGGTTTGTCGGGTTGGAGATATGCCATAAGTTGTTCTAAGAATAGACCTTTGGCGGGTCCAAGTCTAGCTGGTCCGGGTCCGATCCGGTTCCGTTCGACCCGGACGGCTGCCATCGCACGACCCGCGAATTATCGGGTGTTTCCGAAAGGAGAGTGGATATGTCCAGACGGAGCACGGGATGGACAAAATCCGAGGCGATCTCGCTTAGCGGAACAAGTACGAAATTGCGTAAATGCAGCCGCGGGTGTGGCAGGATAAGGAATGGTGTATCCAGCCGCGTAGAACCATAAAACAGGAGATCGAGATCAATGGTGCGGGGAAGTTTCTGCGATTTTTCCTTTCTTCCGAGCAGATATTCGATCCGAAGCATTCGGGCCATCATCTGCGTCGGGCTGATCTGATCGACCTTTACCTCGACGGCCATGTTGAGGAACGGCGGTGCTCCTGGCATATCGACAGGGTCCGTTTCATAAAGGCCCGACATCTTTGTCACATCAAAGCTTGCCTCAAGAAGCCCCCGAACTCCTAACAAGAGGTTTCCCGCCCTGTCTCCAAGGTTCGAGCCGAGGCTTATATAAGCTGTGACGATCTCTTTGCTCACGATGGAATGATACCTTGATATTAGAATCCTTCAACCATGTCAATCCGCTCCTGGTGATCAAAATAATTTACTTTTCCCTCTTTCGATGTTTCAATAAAGCAAGTTCAGGACGAACGAATCCAGAAATGCCTCCGGACAAAGGCATTCGGGCGGATGACGGTGTGATCCGTCTTGACAAAAACACACACGCCGGAACAAATGCCGCGAAGAAAATTCCGACATAGTCAACGGTTCAGTTCCCCATCGGAACGCTCTCACGCAGAATACCTAATTGACCAGCCCTTACAGCAGACTACGCGTACCGAGCTCCTACGCCTGATCCGGGGGGGCGAGGATACTTTTCTCGAACTCAAAGTTAAGCTTTCGAATCCGGAGCGGATCGCGCAGGGCCTCGTGGCTCTCGCAAACACGAATGGGGGCACCATAATTTTCGGTGTGAATGATCAGCTTCGGATCGAGGGTGTAAGCGATCCGGAGATAGTCCGGGACGAACTTGTCCGGATATGCCGGGACGAGGTCGTTCCGCCGCTCGTGCCGTTGATCGATATGGTCGCCTTCGATAGCGGCAAGCGCATCGTCGCCATCGATGTCGATGCACGTAACCGGCCGTACCGAACCCGCGACGGCAGATTTTACATGCGGTTCGGGGCGGAGAAGAGGGAGGTGGCACGCGAGCAGATATCGATGTGGCTCGACGAAATAAGGCCGCTGGGATACGAAAACATCCCGCTCTTTACCTCGGAGGAGAGCGATTTTGATGATGGCCTGCTTTGGACGTTTGCAGCGGGCTTTGAGGATACAACGCCGACCGCCAATTTGTACCACACCGCCGACTTTCTGAAGAAGGATCTTTTGCTCGCCGCAGGCGGTACGGATGAGTTCTTTCCAACTGTTGCAGCGGTAGTGCTGTTTGGAAGGAACGAGCGGGTCGCGGAATTGTTCGCCCGTTCCCGTGTCACCCTCGCCCGCTTTTCCGGCGACAACGGGGGAGCGCAATTGATCGAAAAAGTGGACGTGACGGGCAATTTGCTGACGCAGCAGGACGGAATTCTACGATTCATCGAGCGATACTGCGACCTTGTAAAGGACCGGCCCAAGAAAGCCGCAACCGATCCATCACTGCCGATCCGGCCGCGGGCGCGCTATCACGTCTACGCGGTGCGTGAAGCAGTGGCTAACGCCCTTGTGCATCGCGATTTTGTTCTTCGCGATATTGCCACGCGTATTTTTATCTATGACAGCTCGATCGAATTCATAAATGCGCGCCGCACCAAAGGGTTCGTCCCGCCGGGTTCGCGAGCCGTTCGATACGGCA
>DATFEW010000090.1:0-3123 GCA_035250805.1 Pyrinomonadaceae bacterium | reverse complement strand
GCGCGCTTAGGCCTCTGATCTGCTCGAATTTCTGTGCACGGGAGGAATCTTGGCTCAAAACGACCGGTGATAGGAGAAATATTATAACTAGCGCGACATATAGTCTCATTTGCTTTGCTCCTTAGATGATAAAAGGTACCTTGGAATTAACACGCGAAACTTACCAAAGTGCCTCAAAGGAATCAACAGAATTCTTTATCTACATCGGGATCTTCAATTCCTGCCCCGGATAGATCTTGTCCGGATCCTGCAGGATATCCCGGTTATGGTCCCAGATAGCCTTCCACTCGATGCCGTATTTCTTTCCGATCTTTGTAAGGTTATCTCCTTTCTCGACGGTGTAGGTGTGCATCCCGCCGCCGGCAGCCTCGCCGCCGGTGGAGAGATTAAGTATCAGGTCACCAGATCTGAAATCAGGGTCGAGGCGATTGTATTCATCCCACAGCTGCTGTTTGGCCTCGGCGCTGGGTGCCGTCCCCGTAATGATCAACGTGCCGCCCTGGCCCTCGGTCAGTTCGTAAGTGGTCCCGTTTTGATTAGCAAGCTCAAGAAGCGACTGATATTTTTCCTGTGCTGACATGATCGTGTTCCTCCTTGTATTAGCTTCCCTTCTTGAGTTGGTTGTCTATCCCCGTGATACCCGACTGCTGAATGACGGCAATGCATTCGGCATATTTCGCTGCCGGAACAGTTCCGGTGACAGTCACTTTTCCGGCAACTACAGTAACGGTAGCTCCCGTACAGCCGGCCTTCTTTAAGTCTTCGTTGATCTTTCCAGTCAGCGCCGGATCCGACGCCGCCGGTGTCGCGACCGGCAACGGCTTGAGGGTGGTATTATCGACCACGGAGGTAACACCCTCAACGGATTTTGCGGACGCATTAGCCTTCGCTTTTACCGTGACATCTGCGACCTGGCCGCTCAGCGTTGCGACGCCGTTGTTCACGGTCGCTGTCACGCCCGTGACGCCGTCGGCGGCCAGTTTGTCGTTTACGGCTTTTGTCAGGTCAGCATCGCTCTTTCCGCATGCAGCTGCAACCGCGACGGCCGCAATGCATAGGACCGATAAAATTTTTGTCCTCATTTTTCTCCCCCTGTTTATCTTAACGAATAAACCCATGATGATCCGTGTAGGCCATCGATGGAATTTACAACATACTGCGTTTTGAAACGTCTTTCAGATTACAAAAAATATTCATCGTAAATAAGCTTAGCTATATCATACGAAGAGTATTCCGGCTTGATGATGAAATGCCAATCCGCGAGACAATAGATCTTCTTCCTATCTTCGAACAGCTTTCTCGCCTTGTCCTTGTCTCGGGCCAGCGGACGCTCTTTGTGAGAGAATTTGATATTGTACCAGCAGTGCTCGAAGGTTGATTCGAGCCAGATACTTGTGAGCCCTTTTCGCTTGATAAGCTCCCGATTCTCGTCCACGATCCACGTGCCGCCGCCCAACGAAATGACCTGCGCATCGTACTCGTTCAACAGTTTTCGAAGGTTGGCCGATTCGATCTCTCGATAGGCATCTTCGCCGTCGATATCGATAATGTCGGCGATCTTTCGCTTCTCGTTCTTTTCTATAAAAAAATCGAGATCCATTCGTTCGGCTTTCAGGATCTGTGCAAGATGCCGGCCAACGCTGGACTTTCCCACGCCCATAAACCCCGTCAATACCAGCCGCTTCGAATTGTCCATTCACTACCTTTGTACGACAGATTCCAGCAATTCGTAAAAGCCCGGAAATGAGATGTCGGCGCATTCCGCCTGTCTTATCGTCGTATTTCCTTTTGCGAAGAGCCCCGCAATGGCAAAGGCCATTGCGATCCTGTGGTCGCCGAAGGAATCTATCTCAGCCCCGGCGAGATGGGATCTTCCCACACTGAAGCCATCATCAAACTCCTCCACTTCGGCGCCCATGCGCCGCAGATTTTCGACGATGGCGGTTATTCGGTCTGATTCCTTCAAACGGAGCTCCGAGGCGTCGCGGACCGCGATCCCGCCATCCATCTGGGTGCCAAGAACCGCAAGTATGGGCATCTCATCGATGAGCCCTGCGATCTTTTTTCCGTGAAGTTTGCGAGCATTTTGGGGATGGCCTCCTCCTCTCACTTTCAGCGTCGCCGCCGGCTCTCCGCAGGATTCGCCAGTATCGGATTCATCGATCGTTACGCCTATATCCCGCAAAACATCAATAACCGCGGTCCTTGTCGGATTTGTTCCGACCTTCGGCAATTTCAGCAGTGAGCCCTCCAGGCAGGCAGCGGCAACGATAAAAAAGATCGCCCCCGAAATGTCCGAAGGTACGCTTATTTCTCTTGCGGACAGTTTGGAGTCTCCAGAAATGGAAATGATCCGGCTGTGCTTTGATTCGGCCGCCATCACATCTCCGCCGAACGCGCGAAGCATACGTTCAGTATGATCGCGCGTTTCAACATTCTCGGTCACGGTCGTTTTTCCTTCGGCGTTCAGTCCCCCGAGGAGCAAGCACGATTTCACCTGAGCTGACGCCACAGGCAGTGTGTAACGAACTGCATTTAATGGGTTTCGCCCCCTTATCTTTAACGGGGCCTTCCCGTTTTCCGAATCGATCTCCGCGCCCATTAACCGTAGCGGCTCGATAATCCGGTTCATCGGACGCCGCCTAAGTGAGTCATCGCCCGTTAATACTGATTCGAAATTCTGGCTGGCCAACAAACCGGCAAGCAGCCGCATCGTGGTTCCGCTGTTTCCGCAATCAAGCGCCTTCCCGGGTTTTTTGAAACCGGTTTTCCCAACACCTTTTACCATTAGCGTCGTATTCACGTGTTCGATCTCAACACCAAGATCGCGCATGCAGCGAATGGTGGAAGCACAATCGGCTCCGATCGAATAGTTATCGATCCGTGATTCGCCCTCCGCCATAGAAGCAATGATCGCCGCACGGTGCGAGATCGACTTGTCGCCCGGAATCGTAACGACGCCATTGATATATCTGGCCGGTCTAATGATCACGCAATGATATTAACAGGAGTCGTATCAGTAGCCCGACCGTGAGGGAGGGCGCATCTGGTCGCGGAGCCTTGCTTAGGTGCGCTACTGACACGCCCTTGACAGTAAGCCCTGCTAACCATTAACTTACATCT
>DATFEW010000071.1:0-8108 GCA_035250805.1 Pyrinomonadaceae bacterium | reverse complement strand
CTTGTCCTGATTTGTTACCCGGAGATAAAACTTCTCGCCTTCGCGAAAGAACGAGAAAACGAGCCCGCCGAGATTCACCGCGTCCTCATACTGTCCCACAAACTTATCAAAGGAAGCGGCCTCGATCTTGATAGCAACCGGAGTCGGTTGGGGAGCCGGCTGCTGTGCAAAACTCGCAGGTGGGGAGACAAAACATAGAATCAGCAATGTGAAAGGGAAAAAGAGACGATTAATCTTCATATAAGTCTTTAGAACGGACGAACGGACCCATTTGTTTCGCGCATAAAGATAAGCCGCGAACAAGAGAGCTTGAGAGATGGCAAGGCTTATTAACCCTCGCCCTTCTTCCCTTTTCGCTTAGTTCCTTCCGGTTTGCTTTCCCTTAGTGGTTCCGGATCTTTCGGCTGTGTTCTGGGAACGATCGGCTTTGGCACGGGCGGCGGCGGGTCGTCAACCCGAGGTCTGGATGTATCGCTGTTTGAAGCGGGTGGGTCCACAGGGCCGGTCCCCGTCCCCGGCGTTAGCAACGGCTCGGTCGCAGTGTTCGAATTCGACAGCGTTGCGCTTCTGATGCCCGCGTCGTTCATATTCTCGAGCTTCTCAAGTTCTTCACGCCTATTTCGTTCCATCAATAGCCGGATCTCTGAGGGCATCGGAGGCGGCGATGGGAAGCTCTCCCGCGGCTTGTCGCGCATAAACGGAATCATAAAAGCGTTGAAGTATGGTAATGCGCCATGTCCGCCGGTCATACCGGATCCAAGCGGTTCCTTTCTTTCCGGATTTCCCATCCACACGCCCGTCGCATAGGTTGGAGTGTATCCGATGAACCAGACGTCGGTGTGATTATTCACCGTTCCGGTTTTTCCGGCTAACGGATGGCCGCCGGCGCTTGCTCCCGCCGCCGTTCCGCCGCCCGCGGTAACGCCGCGCATCATCTCGACCATTGTCAGCGCGGCATACTCGGTTGTGACCTTTGAGCTCGTACCGTCAAACTCCTCCAGAAGCGAACCGTCCCGGCTATAGACCTTTCGTATTAAGTGAGGCTGAACCCTGATCCCCTTGTTCGGAAATGCCGAGTAGGCAGACGTCATTTCGAGAAGCGAGGCCTCACTGGCGCCAAGTGCAGACGGCAAGCTGGGCGCCATCGGATTCGTGATTCCGAACCGCCTGACCATTTGTCCGCCGGCCTGAATGCCGACCTGCTCCAGGAGATGCACGGCCGCAAGGTTGTAGGATTTTGCGAGTGCGATCTTCATCGGAACATTTGCATGGCTCGGCGTCCCATCGTAATTTGTCGGCGACCAACCGCCGCGTTTGAGCGGTGCGCCGCTGACGAGCATATCGGGTGTCATTCCGTCCTCGACCGCTGCAGTGTAAATGAAAGGCTTATATGCAGAACCCGTCTGGCGAAGTCCCTGAGTCGCATTGTTGAACCTGTTGGTATGAAAATCGTAGCCACCGACCATAGATACGATCTCGCCGTTCTTCGCGTTGATCGTGACCATCGACGCCTGTACATCGGGGACCTGCATCAACTCGACTTCGAGCGTCTGCTTTTCGTTATCTACCTTTTTCACGAGAAACTCTGCGAGCAGGCCGGGTTTCAATTCGTCCTTCGGCCGCTTGCCGCTGCGGCCCATGTTCGATGGGCCCACGATCGCCCTGTATCGCCCGAATCGAACACCGACCGAATCACCCGCCGGATTTACTTTCATTACGAGTCCCTTTATGTACTCGCCTTCATCGTACTCATCTCCATACCAATCAGCATGCTTGTACGCAGTCAGCGTTTTTTCGATCTCCTTAGGATCGGTAATGGGGACGCCATCGGAGTCGACTAATGTATCAAAATATTCAGAGCGCCATCGCTTACCACGGTCGAACGCACGGAGACGTTCGCGTATCACTTTCGTCGCGATCTTTTGTGCTTCGACATTGATGGTTGAATAAACCTTCAGGCCGCCCTGCGCGACGCGGGTCGTATATTTATCTTCGAGATACTTGCGGATCTCCTCGACCGGATAGTCCCACGCGGTCGATTTCGGAAGCGATTGGTAATACGCGGTATCTGCGAGCTTGATAGTTTTTGCTTTCGCAGCCTCTGCTTCGCCCTCGCTTACATAACCGTACTTTGCCATTTGGTCGAGTACGATGTCGCGACGCATTTTTGCTTTCTCGAGGTTTCGCGTCGGCGAATATTCAGGAGATTTCGGTATCGCGGCAAGCAGCGCCGCTTCCTCGAGATTCAATTCCTTCAGCGATTTTCCGAAATACGTGCGCGCCCCGGCCTCAAATCCGTAAGCACCCGCCCCGAGAAAGACATAGTTCATATACATCTCGAGGATCTGGCGCTTTGTATAAAATCGCTCGATCTGCAAAGCGACCGCCCATTCGTTGACCTTTCTTGAGTAGGTTTGGTCTTTATATAAGAAAAGGTTTCTCGCGAGCTGCTGCGTGATGGTTGAGGCTCCTTCAGTCTTCCCTGTCGTAATGTTTTTGATTATCACGCCCGCGATACGGTAAAGATCGATGCCAATATGGTCGTAGAATCGGTAATCTTCAACGGCGAGCAACGCGTTCTCCACCGTCTTTGGAATGTCCTGCTCCTTGACCGGGATTCGTTTTTCGATAGCGAATTCAGCCAGGACGGTTTCGCCATCGTCGGCATAGATCGTCGTCACTTGTGGAGGACGATAAGTGGCCAGTGCGGAAACTTCGACGGAATACCGGGAGTTATTCAAATAGTAGGAGGCTAGCACTCCGGTCAAGGCGCCGGCTGACAGCGCGAGAACAAGCGCGGAAACAAACCACGCCGCTCCCAACTTCCAACGGCCTTTCGATTCGACCGACCTAACTTCACGTTCTACTATCCGTTTTTCTCTCGCCATACAACTACTAATTCACAAACCTGCGCATTCGGATGCTTACTACAAAGCCCAAGGCGATGAATGTTGAAAGTATCGCCGATAGGCCCGCGCTCATCATGGGGAGCGGCACACCGATCACGGGCAAAAACCCAAGAGTCATCCCGATATTCACAAATATCTGGAAGATCATAGCCGTCACGATCGACATTATAACAAGCATTCCCGCTCGGTCTGAAGCTTCACGGGCGCCGTCTATCAGGCGCGAAAGCAGAAGCGCATATGCCAGCAAGAGCGCGATACACCCAATAAATCCGGTATTTTCCGCCGTAACGGCAAAGATGAAATCCGTGTGCGGCTCAGGCAAAAACTTCAGAACGCTCTGAGAGGTTTCGGTATCTCCGCGGGTTCCGGCGAGCCCACCCTTGCCGACCGTGATCATAGATTGGACCGTGTGATAACCGTAGCCCCGCGGGTCGGCATTTTCCGGATCCAATATCGCGTTAATGCGTTCCTGCTGATAACGTTTTATTGTCCCGGTCTGTACACCTACGTAATACGCGGTAGGGATAAATATAGCGGCTGCAATGGCGACGACGACCACATATCGAAGCTTTATTGCCGAAAGAAACAGAACCGCCGCAAAGATCGGGAAATATGTGAGAGCCTGCCCGGCATCCGGTTCGAGCATGATGAGCCCAACCGGGCCGGCCATTATCGCGCAACCGATCATTACTTCCCTCAGCTGCAGCGTACCGGACTTTCGACCGCCAAAATACTTGGCAAGCATCAGCACGGTCGTTATCTTTGCGAACTCCGACGGTTGAAACTGTCCGACCACCGGCAGACGTACCCAGGCTCGCTGCCCGTTTACCTCAACCCCGAGCGGTGTCAGAACAAGGAATAGAAGCACAAGTCCGACTATGTAAAAGATAGGCGCCAATTCGATGATCCGCCTGTAATCGCTGAATGCAATTACCGCAAATGCAATGAGTGCAATGACCAGCCCGATGATCTGCTTTGTCCAGTAGCTTTCGCCCGGCATGGCGTTATGGATCTGCCAGATCCCGAAACAGGCGATGCCTATGGCCAACAGCGTGGTCAGCCAGTCAAAGTCCCGCATTTCCCGTTTTTCGATTATCGCTACCATCTCTTAAGTCTAGGGAAAGTCTTGGACGCTTCCTAGACTTCCAGGACTTTCTTGACTTTCCAGACTCACCGCTTTGCCACCAAATCCGGATCGACCGGCGGCAAGAAACCCTTCTTTACCAAATATGCCTCATAAACGCCTTTTACAGCCGGAGCAGCGAAACTGCCGCCAAAACCGACGTTCTCGATAAGTCCGAGCACCGCTATTTCCGGTTTATAGGCCGGAGCAAAGCTCGCAAACCATGCATGGTCCTTATTCTTACCAGTATCCTTTCCTAATTCCGCGACCTGAGCGGTGCCTGTCTTACCGGCGATCTCAAACCCGGGGATGGCGATCGAGGCCCCGGTTCCGCCGCCGTTTACAACTCCCCACATTCCCTTAAGAACGAGGTCATTTTGTTCCGGCGTCATGTTGATGATTTTCGGCTCCGAATGCTGAAAACCGAAACCCGCACGAGCAGGAAAATAGCCGGACTGGTTCTCTTCTCCCACGGCAGCTATCGGTTTGAATTCTTTGAGAAAATGGGGCGTATACATTCGTCCCCGCATGCCGATACTTGCGATCGCCTTAAGATGCGCGATCGGCGTGATCACCACCGTATCCTGTCCGATCCCGGAAAATACGGTTCGAATGTCGCTCCACTTGCCTTCGCGTTTCTCTACAATAGGTCTCCAGCTTTTCGGAGTCTGACTGATCTTCTCATTCGGAAGATCTATGCCCGACGGCTTGTCATATTCAAACTCTTCGACCATCTTCGTGATCCCTTCGATGCCCATTTTGAGCGCGAGCCGATAGTAGTAACCGTCACAAGATTTTGTGATCGCATAATCGAGCTTCGGGCTACCGTGACTGCCCATACAGCGTGTGAACTTGTTTCCGACCTGGATGCCGCCGCCGCACGCGAGACTTGACCGTTCGACCGTGATCGCACCCTGCTGAAGTCCCGCCACGGATTCCGGTAACTTCCACGTCGAGCCGGGCGGATAGCGTCCCTGTATCGCGCGGTTGTATAGCGGGCGCGACGGATCTTGCCAATATGCCGCGATCTGCTTGCGGCCCTCCTTTGTCTTACTGCCTTGAACGAAAATATTCGGATCGAATGAGGGCAACGACGCCATCGCGAGCATCTCACCGTTATTCGGGTCCATCGCGATGATCGTCCCGCGTTTTGTCGGTGAAGCCGCAAGCTGCTGTTCAGCGGCGGTCTGTAAGTCGAAGTCGATCGTTGTGACCATGTCCTGCCCGGCCTGAGGCATAACGACGCCGATCTCGCTTTGGACGCGGCCGCGGCTGTCTACGATCACCTTGCGATAACCGGGCCTGCCTCGAAGCCACTCGTCGTACCACTGCTCAAGTCCGGCCTTGCCGATGATGTCGCCGGGCCGAAGCCCCTTGTCCTTAAATTCGTCAGATTCAAGCTGTTTTGGGCTGATCTCGCCAACATAGCCCAAAAAATGCGCCATCTGCGTCCCGTGCGGGTAAAACCTCTGCGGTTGAAGCTCGACGCGCAGTTCCGGAAACTCAAGCAGGTGCGATTCAACCCATGCGATGTCCTGCATCGACGCGTTGTCTTTCAGAACCAGCGTTTCAAAATCGTTTTGTTTCTTAATGGCCACGAGGCGTTCGCGGACATACGACGGTTCGAGGTTTAGGCCCCTTGCGTAATCATCGACGCGACTATCGACGTCAACACCCTTGATCGGTTCATTAGATAATACGATGTTAAACGTCGGCCGCGAATCGACAAGGATTTTGCCGTTTCGATCCAGGATCGCACCTCGCGGAGCCGGTATCGGAATGAGCCGTATACGCTGGTTTTCAGCGCGTTCGCTGTAATACTCGCCGCGAACAACCTGGAGGTAGTAAAGCCTTACGCCCAATATGGCTAGCAAAACGAACGCAACGATCTGGATCGTTATCAACCGCCCGCCGAGGTTTTGTCCATGTTCGTTGAGCTTCATTTTCTAAAGACCGCCTATTTGCCAAGCCGAATTGGGTTTCGGCGCCTTGTTTGCCGACGCGTTGGGAACATTTCGCGTTTCGGCTTCCTGACCCTTTCCGAGAGGATAAAATCGAGCAAAAGAAAGATAATTGTTCCCGCGATAGTTGTAGCGATCAATGAATAAGAGATAGTTGCGACCACCGGTGCGGTCGGCTCCTGGCCAAATAGCCTGTGAAGCCCGTAAAACACCATATCGTCCAGTAAAGACGCTCCGGCTATGACGGGAATTCGGAGCAAAACGTTGTCCATGTAAACACGCCGGGCAATCTCGCTAACCACAAAAGCTACAAGGGTTTTCGAGAACCCGTTCGCCCCCAAAAGGCCTCCGCTGAGAGCGTCAACGGCAACACCGGCGAACGTGCCGAAAAGTACCGCCTTGATCGCATCGCGCTGGAGGGCGGCATAGACAACAATGATCAAAGGAAAATCGATGTACCCCAAGGGCTCCGCGATGTTTCGCAGTGTCCACTGCAAAAGCACGGCAACTATCAGAGCAATTGTGATCTTTAAATTATCCATCAATCCGTAGCAAGGGGCCGTTCATGCCCATGATCTTCGTGAAGCTGAGTGCCAATTGCTTCTGCCATTGCCTACTTCTTAACAGCGTTGGGGAGCTTTTGCTCAAACTCAGACTTCGCAGGCGGCTCGTAAAGCAAAACCGCGACCTCCTGCATCGACGTCAAACCCGCGCTCGGACGAATAAAAATCCTGTGCGGTGTTGTTGCCGAACCCGAGATCACTTCCACGATCTCCCCTATCTTCAATCCCGGTGGATAGATTCCGTCCTGTCCGGTGGTATACACCACTTGTCCCGGCTGAACGTCAAAACTGCCCGCGACATACCGCATCTCGATAACGTCCCGTTTGCTTGTCCCAGAGACCACGCCGAGGGCGTTCGAAACGCCGATCTCGCCGATCACGCCGCCCACGCCCGACTTATCGCGGGTTAGCATATCAACCTGCGAGGTCAGCGGGCCGACGGCGGTCACGCGTCCGACCAGGCCTCCATCAGTGACGACCGGCATGTTGAGTTTTACACCGTCGAGGCTGCCCTTATCGATGATCGACGAATCGAACCAGATCGAGGGGTCGCGTCCTATGATGCGTGCCGGAAGTACGTTGATCTTGCTTTGTTGCTTGAGGCCGAGAAGCGCCTTCAGGCGGGCATTCTCATCCGAAAGGTCGTCTTTTTGCTTGAGCTCGACCTGAAGTTCCTGGACCTTCTGCTTAAGTGCGTCGTTTTCGCTCTGAGCGGAACGCAAATTGGCGATCGAACCAAAATAACCCGAAATCGAAGACGATAATGTGGTCACGGGCGATTGCACGAAATCGGCGATCGTCTGCGTCCAAACTCTGATCACGCGCTGACCACTGTCGATCTGCCTTGCGTCAAACGCCATCAATATGAAGTTGCCCAAAAGCAGAACGATCACCAGCCAAGGTGTCATCCGCCATACTTCCTTTTGACTCCGTTCAGCCATCTGCGAGTTGAGAGTCGAGAGTTGCGAGTCGAGAGTCAGTGGTTTTACTCTCGACTCTTCACTCTACGCTCTCGACTAATTTCCCGTCATCAGTGAATTATCCCATTTGACGCGTTTTAACAGTTCGATGTCAGACAGCATTTTCCCGGTGCCCAACACTACTGAGGAGAGGGGGTCGTCGGCGATGACGACCGGCAGGCCCGTTTCGATCATCAAACGCTTGTCGAGATTCTTGAGGAGAGCGCCGCCGCCTGTGAGGACGATACCGCGTTCGACGATATCTGCCGAAAGCTCAGGCGGTGTGCGTTCGAGCGCCACACGAACGGCGTTAATTATGGTAGAGACCGAATCCGAAAGCGCCTCGCGGATCTCTTCGTCGGTCATCGTTATAGTTTTGGGAATTCCTTCGATCAGGTTCCTGCCGCGGACGTCCATGGAAAGGGGCTCGTCAAGCGGAAAGGCGCTTCCCAGCGCGATCTTGATCGCCTCTGACGTACGTTCACCGATCAGCAGGTTGTACTTGCGTTTGATGTACTGCGTGATGGCTTCGTCCATCTCGTTGCCCGCGACGCGGACGGCACGCGAGTAAACGATACCCGAAAGTGAAATGA
>DATFEW010000070.1:0-2633 GCA_035250805.1 Pyrinomonadaceae bacterium | reverse complement strand
GCCAAAGGAATGCCGCCGCAATCGATCGCCTGGTTCGAAAACTCGCCTGCGTTCGAGATCCAAACAGATCCGTTAGCTTTAACAAAGAACTTCCGTATCATCGCCACCTATCCCAAAGACCCGAAGCAGATCCTCCTCTCGGGCTGGGCGCTCGGCGCGGAGAAGATCGCGGGTAAAGCGGCACTTGTCGAGTTCACGATCGGCAAAGGCAAGATCATTCTCTTCGGCTTCCGCCCGCAATACCGCGGACAGTCGCTTGCGACGTTTCCGTTGCTGTTCAATGCAATTTCACAATAGGCAGAAACACGAGCGGTAGCGAGTGTGCTCACGAACGCTGGAAGTGAACGGGCACACTCCCTACTGGTCGTGTTTCTGTCTTGTTGCGTCGATGAAATGCCCTGACATGTGTGCAACATTTTGATGCACTTGCTCTGGTTCTTTGACAATAGATTCGACCCGAAAAAACTTTTTCGAAAAAAGGCCACAAAACGCGGTGCGACCAGACTTAACTCGTGTATTTCCTTTTACTTGGCTGTCCGGTACACGCGACCGGACAGGCCCCGGACACGGCCCGGACAAGCGGCGGACAGAATTTTGAGCAGTATGACCCGAACCGTTGCTCATGTTAGATTCTAAGCTTTGCAATGAAGGAAGATATACGCGAATCCCGCCTCGACAATGGCATGGTAGTCCTGACTGATCGGATGCCCGGTGTCCGGAGTGCAACGCTCGGCTTTTTCTATCGCATTGGCTCACGAAACGAGCCCGATGAACTCAACGGCATCACCCATTTCATCGAGCATTGTGTGTTCAAAGGTACGAGAAAGCGCTCGGCGCTCGATATTGCGATCGAGCAGGATCGGCTAGGGGGCAATCTCGAAGCTTTCACCACACACGAAGAGACCGGGTTTGTACTTAAGGTGATCGACGACCGGCTCGAAGCCGCGTTCGACTTGCTGGCCGATATGCTCACCGATCCGCGTCTTGATGAAGAGGATCTGGTGAACGAGCAGCGCGTGATCATCGAAGAGATGAAGATGAACGAAGATTCGCCCGAGGATCTTTTGAGCGACATCTTTCACCGGGAATTTTTCCGGGGGCATCCCTTGGGCCTGAACATTACGGGCACGCCGGAAACGGTTAGGAGCTTTGGCCATGAGATCACGCGGAGCTATCACGAGCAGAACTTCACCGCCGGAAATCTGGTGATCGCAGCGGCGGGAAATGTCGAGCATGAGCGCATGCTTGATCTCGTTCGGAGTTCCAACTTTAGTTGGCCTTCCGTTAGTGCGGGCCAGCTGAAGCTAGAACTCCAAACGCCAGCTACCGCCGCTCCCATAAGCATCACGAACCGCCCTGACCTTGAACAGGTGCATTTTGTATTCGCGACGCCTACGGTTAGCGGACGTGACTCGCGTCGGTATGCAGCCGATCTTCTCGGTAACATCTTGGGTGGGGGCTCAGCAAGCCGCCTGTGGCAGAAGGTGCGCGAGGAACGCGGGCTGACGTACAACATCGGTGCTGGAGCAGTGATGTTTCGCGATTGCGGCTATCTGTCTGTGTCGGGTTCGGCATCGCCTGATCATATGGACGAGATAACCGATCTTGTGATCGCCGAAATGAAAGCATTGGTAAATAACGACGTGCTAGAAGACGAGCTTCAGTTGCAAAAAGACCAGGCGCGTGCAGCGATACTTCTAGCCCTTGAAGACTCCGCTTCGCGCGCGGCATCGTTGGCTCAGTCTGAGATGATCCACGGCCGGCAAATTCCCGTTGAAGAGACTCTGGCGAATATAGAGGCCGTAGCCGTGGACGATTTAAGAGCGGTAGCGAAAGAGTTTTTCAGGTTGGAGAAGATCGCGTTCACGGCACTCGGCGATCTCCCCGATCTGACCATTGGACGGGAGCGATTTGCGATGTGAACTGTCCTATTCCGTCACACTTTTGCGTCATCAAGTCAGATGAAGGATACCGCAAACATTCGCCGCGTTTTTCTCTACACATTGATAGCGTCGGTCGCAGTGAGTGCTCTGATCGGGATCGGCGTGTTCCTTTTCCGCGATTTCGGTTATTACGAGGTCCGAGTGATGATGACTACGCTGACGGTTACCGTTACGAGCATCCTCGGGCTTGCTTGCGGCGCGTATCTGGAATCAGGCCGCGGGCGCGTGCTCCCGATAGCCGGAATCGCTTCCTCGATCCTGGCTGCAATAATGACCCTTCTGATCGTATGGAACGTCTCTGACCATTCGGAGAGTTTCATGAGGTCCACGGCCACCGTAACGCTATTGGCATTATCCTGCTCGCACCTTTCACTGCTTTCGCTCGCACGGCTCGACAAGCGTTTTGTATGGTCGCGGATTTTTGCGTTCGCGTGCGTTGCCCTGTTGTCAACGATCCTGGTCTACCTGATTTGGGTGGAGCCGGATCCTTCAAGCGATCTGATCATTCGGATCATCGGAGTTTTATCAATACTTGTCGCGGCTGTCACAGTGATAACGCCGGTGTTTCACAAGCTGAGCATGACCGACAGCCCGACAGCTGAGATTGACGTCGAAATAGAAAGGCTCAAGGGTCGAATTTCGGAACTCGAGCAAAAGAAGTCGGCACTATCTCAACCAGATGTGACCGCA
>DATFEW010000067.1:0-3263 GCA_035250805.1 Pyrinomonadaceae bacterium | reverse complement strand
ATTGTCCTTCCGTCTGTTTTAATGTAGCCAACCGCATCCATATCGAGGAGTCCGCGGAAAAGTTGAGTGTTCGGTTGATGGCCGATGGCGATAAAAACTCCCTGGGTTGGGAAATTGCGCGTTTGTCCAGCCACATTATCGAAGAGCGTTACACCTTCAACACCGGCTTCCTTCGTGCCGTGGATCGCGCTGACCTCAGTGTTCCAGAGAACCTTGATCTTGTCGTGAGCAAACACGCGTTCCTGCATTATCTTGGACGCCCGAAATTCATCGCGCCGGTGTACGAGCGTTACGCGGGATGCAAACTTCGTAAGGAACAGCGCTTCTTCCATCGCAGTGTCACCGCCCCCGACCACGACGATCGGTTTGTCGCGGAAGAAAAATCCATCGCAGGTAGCGCAAGCCGAAACACCGTTTCCGCCAAGTCCTTCGGGAACCGGGGCCTCACCGGGGACGCCAAGCCACTTGGCCGAAGCTCCGGTCGCCACTATCAATGTTTCCGCTTTTATGATCGTCGTGATCTCGTTAGCGTCTTCGCTCGCCTTGCCGGACAGCGTGAATGGCCGAGACGATAGATCAACGCCGCTGATCCAGACATTAATGATCTCCGTGCCGAATCGCTGGGCCTGTTCGCGAAACTCGTCCATCAGGATCGGCCCCATTATGCCGCTTTTGAATCCGGGATAATTCTCGACGTCCGTAGTGATCGTCAGTTGGCCGCCCGGTTGCGGGCCGTCGATCACAAGCGGCTCAAGCTGCGCGCGGCCGGCATAGATCGCTGCGGTCAGACCCGCGGGACCCGAGCCGAGGATAACTACCTTTTTCTCGATCTGTGTCTCTGCCATAGGGTTAAGAATGTTCTAAATTTAGTATATCCGCACGCCGATGTCTTAGTCGAATTAGTATCACCTGGTGATGCCTTCAAAGCCGATTCGAGTTGGAAGTTTTAGAAACTTCCGTGGTAATATGGTTTCGCGTTCACTACCGCTTGTTCAATACATTATTATTGATGCTGCCAAGCACCCAGCATAGCTTCGAAGAAAAGAGGTTTGCGCTACGTATGGCGTTGCGCCTGCCGATAGTCGTCTCCGGCCGAACGGACGACGGCGCTACGTGGAGCGAGCCAACCGAGACAGACGATATTTCGACGCTCGGCGCCTTGTTCCAACTCAACCAGAAGATCGAACGAGGCGACACGCTTTACATTCGCTCGCACCGCCCCGACGGCGTGCCCGTGGAGGTCAAAGCAAAGGTGGTACGAATGTCCGCTGCTAGCTACGGGACGACACGTGTAGGCGTCTCGATTTTGGAACCTAAGGACAACTGGATGAGGTTGTTTGTCGCGTGGGTGGCCGACGACAACGTGGCCGAGGGTTTAGAAGAATAGAGAGTTTTCATTACTCTATAATTAAGAGATCCTTGATTCGACAGACTAACAGTCTGTCGTACTTTTTTATGTCGAACTACGAAACGATAACGGTCGAAAAACGGGATGCGGTTGCGATATTGACCATTAACCGCCCGAACAAACTCAATGCGCTTAACAACAAGGTCCACCAAGAAGGAGTAAGCGCTCTCGGTGACTTGCGCAATGACGATGAAGTGCGTGTGTTGGTTATAACAGGTGCAGGCGAAAAGTCCTTTATCGCCGGTGCAGATATCAGCGAGTTTGCCGGCCGAACGCCCGTAACTCAACGAAACACATTTCACGAACGTTCGCTTTTTAATACGATCGACACATTTCCGAAACCTGTGATCGCTATGGTCAATGGTTTTTGTCTAGGCGGGGGTAACGAGCTTGCACTCGCTTGCGACCTGCGGTTTTGCTCGCCGAACGCAAAGTTTTCGCAACCGGAAATCAACCTCGGTATCATGCCGGGCGGGGGCGGGACCCAGCGGCTGACGCGTCTTATCGGCGAAGGCCGTTCAATGGAGATGATGCTAACCGGCGATATGATCGATGCTGAAACGGCCTATAAATTCGGGTTGGTCAATCACGTGTATGAAGTGGCCGAACTTGAAGCAAAGACAATGGAGCTTGCGAACAAGATCGCCGAAAAGGCCCCGATAGCGCTTCAGCTGTGCAAGGAGGCAGTGAAGGTCGCCTCACGCTCGAACCTCGACGAAGGGCTGCGTCGCGAGGTAGACCTGTTTGCGATCTGCTTCTCTACCGAAGACAAAGCCGAAGGCGTCGCCGCATTTCTCGAAAAACGCACGCCGGTATTTAAAGGGAAATGACGAATCTCGAATTTCGAATGATGAATGCAACGCCGGATATGTAACGGGCGACGTTTGCTAAGCTGGAATCAGGTCATTTATAATTCGTAATTCGCAATTCGACATTTGTAATTGCGTTTGGGGACGTAGCTCAGCTGGGAGAGCGCATGAATGGCATTCATGAGGTCAGGGGTTCGATCCCCCTCGTCTCCACCAATAGAATCAATAATTTAGGGCATGGTCGCGGTGTCCTTTTCTTTTTTGGTTGTCAAAAGTGTGTCAGATTCTACGACGCCATATTTTGGTGAATCACTAGTTGACCGGAAGGGTATTAGAGTGCCCACCTTACCAAGTCTGCCCCTTGTCAGTAAGGCAAAAAGAAATACGCCGGCCGTTTGTTCTTATGGCTCAGAAAGGGAGGCTTTGAAAAGCCTCCCTGCAGTGTGGATCGAAAAAGTTACATAGAGGTTGTGTCTTTCTTTTCGGTGCTCTTACAGGATGAGCAGCAGGAGCCTTCGTGGCCGGTGGCGGTACTCCCAAGCTCCATCGAACCCGCAGCAACTTGCGAGGTCCGTATTACCCTGAATGAATTGGAATCAACGCGCCGAATGACAACTGAGAGTCCAGTAAGCTAACCATAAACGATCACAAAGCACGCTGCTGATCTATCGGAGCTGCTCTGGAACGTGCTCAAAAAAGGCCCCGCATACGCGGGGCCGAACTTCTTCAAGGAGTGAAGAAACGGGTCAGGGCAGTTCCGCCACGAGATTGACGCCCTCCATATTGTCATTGACCGTCAATACTTGCGGCGTGAATTGGTACCGCCTGCTTAAGGGCGTGAGGATGTACGTCCTCCCTGACGGCACGTTTTCAAACCGGTAGAAGCCGAATGCGTTTGTCGTCGCTGTCAGGCGGTTGCCTTCTGTATCGCTCAACACTAGATTTATCCCCGCCAGTCCGCGGCCGTTCGGGGCAAGAACGCGGCCTGAGATAGTGACCTCGCCCGCAGTGGGGATGATCTCGCTCGCACTCCAGTTCGAGAACGA
>DATFEW010000042.1:0-6671 GCA_035250805.1 Pyrinomonadaceae bacterium | reverse complement strand
TCCGAAAGCCTTCGAGCCTCCCGCAGGTGCTCGGTTGAAACCGTGTACGGAGCATGCGGAGCCAAAGCGGCGACGATCAACGGATCGTTTCGCCATTTGTTGATGTAACGTTCGGAATACGCGAGTGCAGCGACCCATGTTTTGTTGTCAGGAGCAGGAAAGTCGAGAACGGTCTCCCCAAGCACACCGCGGACTCCAGCCTTTTTCGTTTCCTGCGCGATCGCGTCCTCGAAGTAATACATGTCGCAGTACGTCGTCGTGCCGCCGCGGATCATCTCCGCAAGCCCAAGCCGCGTGCCCGCGCGGACGAATGCCTCGTCGACGTTCTTCGCCTCGGCCGGAAAGATGTATTTAGTAAGCCATTCCTGCAGATCGAGATCGTCCGAAATACCGCGAAACAGCACCATTGGAATGTGGGTGTGGGTGTTGATCAGGCCGGGAATTATGACTTTACCTGCGGCGTTGATCGTTCGCTTTGCACTGTATTGTTTGGTGATATCAGCCCGCGTTCCGACACCAACGATCTTGTCTGCCTTGATGGCGATGCCCCCGTTCTCGATCAAGCGTCGCTCGCCGTCCATCGTAACTATAGTTCCGCCTAAAATGACGACGTCGACGGTGACCATCGGGCCTATCAACGCTTTTCTCGTACCGCCCGTGTATTTCGGATCGAGCGGCGAGATTTGACTAATCGCGTTTGCGACAAGTCCTACGCAAACAAATACCGCGATTACGTGATGAGTAAAGAAGTACTTCATTGGAAAGACTATTTCAAAAACTTGGTATCGAACGCGCGGGGCAGGAGTTCGCGCATTTGGACGGTTTCTGTTTTGCCGTTAAGGTTCGCGAGCGTCACCGGGATATCGCCGCCGAACTCCCAAATGATCTGTCGGCACACGCCGCATGGAGGCGTCAGCTCTTCAGTGTCCGCTACGACGGCGATCTGAATTATCTTGTGTTTCTTTTCCGAGATGGCTTTCCAGATCGCGACGCGTTCGGCGCACACCGTGAGGCCGTAGCTAGCCGATTCGACATTGCAGCCGACGACGATCGCACCGTCTTCCATTTCGATGGCTGCGCCGACGCGAAATTTTGAAAAAGGCGCGTATGCATTTTCACGTACATCGCGAGCGGCTTTTATAAGTTCTTCGTTCGTATGTTCCATTAACCAACGTTCTAGATCGCTGAAGGTACGGCCGGTCGTGTTTCCGCCTGTAGTTTTTCGCGAACCATACTGCACAAAAATTCCACCGTGATGCTTGTTTGCGAACCTTCGGGAATGATGATATCCGCGTGGCGTTTGGACGGCTCGACGAATTCGAAATGCATGGGACGTATCGTACGTTCATATTGGTCCAATGTTCGTTCGAATGTCCGTCCCCGTTCGTTGATATCGCGCCGCAGTCGCCTAATCAACCTAACATCATCCGGTGTATCAACAAACACACGCATATCGAGCAAATCGAGCACGCGGGGTTCGGCAAAGATCAAAATTCCCTCGACAATAACCACGGGCCTGGGCTCGATGATCTCGATCTCGTCGCTTCGCGTATGCGTGACAAAATCATATAGCGGCATCTCGACCATCAACCCCTGTTTTAGCCGCAGGAGATGATTGACTAGCATGTCGCTGTCGATCGCATCCGGATGGTCGAAGTTTGCCTGATGTCGTTCGTCGAGCGGCATGTCAGCCAGGTTGCGATAGTAGGAATCCTGCTCGATCAGAACGACGTTTGCGCTCCCGACCGCGTCAACGATCGCACGGGCGATCGTTGTCTTCCCCGAACCTGTTCCTCCACATATTCCTATGAACATAACGCCTGGTCTGTGCCGCAGAAAGAGATTTAACCACACACAGATTCACACAGATGAAGAGATGACTCAAATCGTTTTCTGTCTGAGTTTAACTGTGTGCATCTGTGGGTCAAACGATCTGGCGAATGATTCGCCGCAATAATTCTTTGAAAACATCCGCCACCCGAGCTCCGGTCGCCATGACATCCTCGTGATCGATGGTGCCCTCGGTCATTCCTGCAGCGAAATTTGTGATGCACGAAATCCCAAGCACCTTCATTCCCTGATGACGTGCGGCTATCGCTTCGGGAACGGTTGACATTCCCACGGCGTCGGCGCCGAGCATTCGATACATCCGGACCTCTGCAGGTGTTTCATAGGTCGGGCCTGAGAGTCCACAATAGATGCCTCTATGCAGAAAATCGGTTAATTCCTGATCAAGTCCCAACTCGAAGCGGTCGGTCGCTATTTCAGTCGCCGCCTGGTTTGCCAATTCCTGGAGATCGCGGGCGTAAACCTCGGTCAGGTCAGGGAATCTCGGGCCAAAACGAACTTCATTCATACCGAGAAGCGGGTTGACGCCAATCATGTTCAGATGATCCGTGATGAGCATTAGGCTACCAGGGGTCATTTCGGTGTTCAGGCTGCCGGCGGCGTTGGTTAAGATCAGGTTCTCGACACCCATCTGTCCTAGAACCCGGACCGGAAACACCACCTGTGCCATTGAATACCCTTCGTAGTAATGGAAGCGCCCTTGCAGGACCGCGATATGCTTCCCGCCGAACTCGCCAAGAACGAATTGGCCGGCGTGGCCCTCAACGGTCGACTTTACAAAATGGGGTATATCGCCGTACGGGATCTGCACCGCATTTTCCAGCTCATTGGCAAACTCTCCCAAACCGCTGCCTAGGACAACAGCTGACCCGATCGGTTGCTGGTACTTCGAGGTGATGAAGTTTGACGCTTCAACGGCGTTCTCGAATGTCATAACTACATTTAGCGCAAGTCCACAAAGTCGCAAGAAAACCAACTCAGCTTTTTTGTGTCACAAACTTGGCGGCTTTGCGTAGAAACTTAATTCTCTTTTCGATATGCGATCCCAAGGGCCTTCGGCGCACGCGACATGCCGATAAACCCAGTCAGCACGATGATCGTCAGCACATAAGGGATCATTTGTATGAACTGGACCGGAATGTCTTCGCCTGATGGTAGTTTCACAACGCCTTGGAGCTGTATGGCCAGAGCTTCCGTAAGACCGAAGAACAGGCACGCAAACATGACCGGGACCGGTTTCCATTTGCCCAAGATAAGAGCCGCAAGCGCTATGAATCCGCGGCCCGCCGTCATTCCGCGCGTGAATAAGGATGATTGTCCTATCGAAAGATATGCCCCGCCTGCCGCCGCCAAGACGCCCGAAAGAATCACTGCGAAATATCGAAGCTTCACTACGTTCACACCCGCCGAATCGGCTGCGCCCGGATTTTCACCGACTGCCCGGAGCTGCAGCCCGAAAGGCGTTTTGAAAAGCACGTACCAGCTGATCGGTACGAGCACAAGTGCGATGATCGAAGCCAGGGATAGACGATTGTAGAAATCTGGCAGCAAAAACTCCTGTGCGATCTGTTCAGTCGAACCCGCCGAATCATAAAGGCGGCTGCTTATCACAGCCGGAAATCCTAGCATCAAGATATTGATCGCAAAACCAGCAACGACCTGATCCGCCTCAAATCTGATAACTGCAAGTGCGTAGATCACCGCCGTTAATCCACCAGCGATCATTCCGGCAGCGAATCCAATATATGGATTGTTCAATTGATATGTGACAACCGCGGCCGTGAAAGCTCCGGAGAGCATTAGTCCTTCCAATGCAATATTGATCACGCCCGAGCGTTCTGAAAACATCCCGCCGAGTGACGCGAAGATCAGCGGCGTCGCCGTCCGAATAGTCGAAAAGATCAAAATGACCAAGAATGTAACCGAGAAAACTTCGTTCATTCGTTATCTCCGCGCGTATCGCTGAAGCGATGCGACAAAAATGATCGTCACCGCCACAAGCACTTCAACAACATCCTTTGAAACGTATTTGGTCTCGATATCAACGAATATCTCCCCGCGCTTCAGAACCGCAAAAAATATCGCGGCAAGAAAAATGCCAAGCGGGTGATTTCGTCCGAGCAATGCCACGGCAATACCCAAATATCCCCAACCGTCGGAAAATCCGTCGTAGTACCGATACCGATATCCGAGGACCTCACCTATCGCAACCATCCCCGCGAGGGCCCCAGAGATCGTCATTGCGATAACGATCTGCTTCTTCGGCGAAATCCCGCCATATTCCGCCGCCGAGGGATTTTCACCCACGGCCCGAAGTTCGTACCCCCATTTCGTTTTCCAAAGAAATATGTAAACCAAGACGCACATCCCGATCGCAAGCAAAACGGCGACGCTCAAGGGAACGAAATCAGGCATCCCAGGGATGTACTGGCTGATCCTGGGTATCTGTGCGTTCTGCCCGATCTCGGCGGTTTGCATGATCGGATCGCCAGGGATCTTGTAATAGTACTGGGTTAAATAGCTCACCAGCGCGATTGCCACGAAGTTGAGCATTATGGTATTGATGACCTCATGCGATCCGAACCGGGCCTTTAGAATCCCCGGTACCGCGCCCCAGATGCCCCCGGCGACAACTGCCGCCAATATGCACATTGGTATAAGAAGTAAGGCGGGTAAGTTCGCCCAAGACCAGTTCTCTTCCTTGCCAAAAATGTTTACGACGGTGCCGCCGAACTTTATCCCTACCCATGCCGCCGCGAACGCGGCCACGTAAAGTTGTCCTTCCGCCCCGATGTTCAATAGCCCGGCACGAAAAGCCACTGCCACCGCCAAGCCAGTAAAAATAAATGGTGTTGCGAGGAAAAGCGTGTATCCAATGTCGTGGAGTGAACCGAACGAATTACCTATAAGGTGATAAAACGCGGTGAGAGGATTATCTCCGATGAGGAGCACAATGATGCCGCCGATCACGAATGCGGCAACCACTGCAACTAGTGGCCAAAGGACCTCACGAAAGATCTTCATAAAAGGAAGATTCGGTCAGATTGCAATGCGAAGTAGAACAGCGAGATTAAATATAACCGAGAAACCGCGAAAGTGTTATCCGGAATAGCCAAAAACCGGGAAAAACCGCGATTTAAGGGACTTGACAATCATATACTCATATTTTATTATGCTTATAGACTAATTACCGATATGGAGGTTAACATCATGAACATTATTAAATATGATCCGTTTCGCGAGCTTAGAGGCCTTCACGATGAAATGAACCGCCTATTTGCCGGGGTTGGTCCCGGGGTTCAACAAGGCGACGACTTCGCACGAGGTGCCTGGACTCCAAATGTGGATATCTTCGAGGACAAAGACAATTTGATCGTCGAAGCAGAACTTCCGGGAATGAACCGTGAGGACTTTGAGGTGAATGTAGAGAACAACACGCTAACCCTCAAGGGCGAACGAAAATTCGAAAAGAAAACCGAGGGAGATAATTATCACCGCGTTGAACGGTCGTACGGTTCGTTCACTCGGCAATTCACCCTGCCGCAGTCGGTAACGGCCGAAGGTGCATCAGCCGACTTCGAAAACGGCGTTCTTCGCGTCGCACTTCCGAAAAGGGAAGAGACGAAAGCTCGCAGGATCGAGATCTCTGGCACGGGAGCAAAGACCATCGAGGCAGAATCAAGATCCGACACGGCAAAAGCCTGATTCTTTAGTAGTAGAGTTAGTAGAGTTGGAAGACGCAGGGAAACTCCCAAGAGTTCTCTGCGTCTCCGCGTCTTTGGAGTAAGATACCTTTTATGCGATTCGACAGGTTTACGATCCGCGGCCAGGAGGCTGTGCAGGAAGCCATCGGCGTTGCCGAAAAAAATCAGAATCAGCAGGTCGAACCGGAGCACATTCTGTCCGCGATGCTTGAGCAGAAGGAGGGCGTCGTACGTCCGATCCTTGGAAAGATCGGGGCAAATCCAGCGGTGATCCTGACCGAGATCCAGGCGGCAATTGAAAAATTTCCCAAGGTATCCGGCGGCCAACAGTATTTCAGTTCGCGCACGAACACGATCTTTCAGGATGTTCAGAAGATCGCGGAGAAGATGGAGGACGAATATATTTCGACCGAGCATCTTCTTATGGCAATTGCAGAGGAGAAGACCGGCGACGCAGGACGGATACTTCGGTCGAACGGCATTTCGAAAGACGATCTTGAGAAGGTCATCACCGATATGCGCGGCGGCAGTCATATCACCGACCCAAATGCAGAAGAGAATTTTCAGGCGCTCGAAAAATACGCGGGTGATCTGACCGAACGAGCGCGAAAAGGGAAGCTCGATCCTGTGATCGGACGTGACGACGAGATCAGACGAGCGATTCAGATTCTTTCACGAAGAACAAAGAACAATCCCGTTTTGATTGGCGAACCGGGTGTCGGCAAGACGGCCATCGTCGAAGGTCTCGCGCAACGAATTGTCTCCGGCGACGTGCCTGAAACCTTGAAAAACAAGCGGCTCGTTTCGCTTGATCTGGGTGCGATGCTTGCCGGTGCGAAGTATCGCGGCGAATTCGAAGACCGTTTGAAGGCAGTCCTGAAGGAGATCGAAAAAGCCGAAGGACAGATCATTTTGTTTATTGATGAGCTGCACACACTTGTCGGCGCCGGAGCAAGTGAGGGCGCGATCGATGCTTCAAATATGTTAAAGCCGACTCTCGCCCGCGGAACATTGCGCGCCGTCGGGGCGACGACACTCAATGAATATCAGAAGCATATAGAAAAGGATAAGGCGCTCGAACGCCGTTTCCAGCAGGTGTATATTGGGGAACCTTCGGTC
>DATFEW010000039.1:0-4255 GCA_035250805.1 Pyrinomonadaceae bacterium | reverse complement strand
AGAATTCAAACTTCCATTTCAAATCGCGGGTAATGAGATCTACAGTTCGGCAAGCATCGGAATACTTCACGCATCGGACACCCATTCAACCTCTGAAGAGATGATGCGTGATGCGGACACAGCAATGTATCAGGCGAAACGGTCGGGGAAGGCAAGGCATGAGATATTCGATGAGAATATGTACGCGGTCGCCCGCGAAACGCTTCAGTTGGAAACCGACCTCCGCAAGGCAATCGAAAAGAATGAATTCTCAGTGCTTTACCAGCCGATCATCGCGCTGGATACGGATGAGGTCGTCGGCATCGAAGCACTGGCCCGCTGGGACCATCCCGAATTTGGCAAGATATCGCCGCAAAAATTCGTACCGCTTGCAGAGGAGATAGGATGGATCGATGCTCTCGGCGAACAAGTGATGAGAAAGGCCTGCACGCAGATACGCGGAGTCTTTAAGGAAATAGAAAAAACGCACGATATAAAGCTGAGTGTCAATCTTTCCTGCAAGCAATTCGCAAGGCATAACCTTGTAGAACGGATCGCCCAGGTGCTTGAGGAAACAAATTTCCCACCAGATAGGATGAAGCTCGAGATCACCGAATCGGTCTTTTTCGAATACCAGGACCGCGCTATCGATATGTTGAATCACCTGCGTGGTCTCGGGATCGAAACGGACATCGACGATTTTGGAACCGGGTACTCGAACCTCGGATACTTAGTGCGTCTTCCCATCGCGACACTGAAGATAGACCGCTCGTTCGTCGGGATGCTGTCTGATGCCGGGGCGAACAGAGAGGTTATACGAACGATAATCCTCCTTGCCCGGAATCTGGGAATCAAAGTCATCGCCGAGGGCATAGAAACGGAAGCGCAACGCGACGAGTTACGAGATCTGGGGTGCGACTTTGGACAAGGATATTTCTTTGCTCGGCCGATGACGGCCCAGCACTTCAAATTGTTCCTTGAGAAGAGAACAGTTTCCTACATACCAGGAATTGTCGGATCCGACCCGGCCGTCGTGGATCGGATCCACTGACCATTCTATTTTCGCAACCAACCAAAAAGTCCATTGACGGTGATATCGCGATTGGTTTCGTAGATCGCTTTTGTTAGTGGGATCGACATCGGGCAAACCTGCACACAGTTCTGCGCATTGCCGCAGTTTGTTATGCCGTCCTCTCCCATCAGCCCGTTAAGACGCTCATCCGCGTCCATCTTGCCGACCGGGTGCATGTTAAACAAACGCGCCTGAGCGATCGCCTGCGGCCCAACATATTGGTCATCATTATATTGGGGACAGGCTTCAAGACAGCACCCGCAGGTCATGCATCGTGAATACGCATAGCGCTCCTGAGCGATCTCGTTTGAGATCTGCGGCCCCGGGCCAAGATCGTACGTGCCGTCGAGCTCGATCCACGCGTGAACTTGCCTGAGGTGGTCGAACATTCTCGATCTATCCACTTTAAGATCCCGAATGTTCGGAAATTTTGACATGGGCTGGAGCGTGATCGTGTCCGTGCCGGATTCGAGAAGCAGGTCGTCGATCAAAGCCGAGCAAGATTGTCGTACCCTACCGTCGATCACCATCGTACAGATGCCGCAGACCTCTTCAAGACACGACATATCCCAAACGGGAGGTGTCGTTTGCTTTCCTTCGATCGTGACGGGATTTTTCCGAACATCCATCAGTGCGGAAATAATGTTCAGGTTGCGGCGATAAGCAAGCTCGAATGTTTCCCATCGCGTCCCCGCATCCGACCTGTCTCGACGTTGGACCTTTAACTTGAAATTCGACGGCGGAGAATCAAGCCGTTTCTTTTGTATGTATTCACTCATCCTTTCGCCGTTTTATTCGAGTAATCCCGCTTTCGGGGCTCGATAAGCGACACATCCACGGCTTCATATGACAAAACCGGAGCTTCATCGGAATATTCCGCGATCGTCGTCTTGAGATAATTCTCATCGTCGCGTTCGGGAAACTCAGGCTTGTAATGTGCGCCGCGTGATTCATTCCGATTTAATGCTCCGTTCGTGATCACACGAGCAAGCTGCATCATATTCCAAAGCTGACGCGCGTGCGGGACTGCGTGCGTCGCCCATAGGTTCGAATCGTTTATCGAAATTCTTTTGAACCGGTCCTGCAACTCCAGCAGCTTTTCGTCCGTTGCTTTCAAGCGATCGTTGTAACGAACGACGGTCACATTGTCCGTCATCCACTTACCCATTTCCTCGTGAAGTTTATACTGATTCTCATCGCCTTTGTTGGAGATGATCGACTCGTTGATCTCCTTTTGGCGTTGTAGTTCCGCATCGTGGATACCATTGGTCTCCGTATCTCCGCGCTCAACATTTTTCGCATACTCGATCGCTGAGGGGGCAGCCACGAACCCTCCGTAAACGCAGGAGACAAGCGAGTTAGCACCCAACCGGTTCGCACCGTGGATCGAGTAATCGCACTCGCCGGCGGCAAACAATCCAGGGATGTTCGTACGCTGTTCGAAGTCAACCCACAACCCGCCCATTGAATAATGTACTCCCGGGAATATCCGCATCGGAACATAACGCGGATCGTCGCCAACGAACATCTCGTATATCTCTAATATCGCGCCGAGCTTCCGCGTTAACGTTTCCGCCGGAATGTGCGTGAGATCCAAATAGACCTGGTTCTCGCCGCGGACGCCGTGACCCTCGAGACAGACTTGAAATATCTCACGCGTCGCGATGTCGCGAGGAACTAAGTTTCCATACGCCGGATATTTTTCTTCCAGAAAATACCAACGTTCGTTTTCAGGAATATTTTTGGGATCCCGCAAATCGCCATCGGCTTTTGGAACCCAAACTCTGCCGCCTTCCCCGCGAGCAGATTCGCTCATCAGCCGGAGTTTGTCCTCACCCGGGATCGACGTCGGGTGCACCTGTATGAACTCACCGTTCGCATATCTCGCTCCCTGCTGATAACACGCCGAGACGGCGCTCCCGGTACATGTCATCGAATTCGTCGATTTGCCGAAGATCAACCCCGGTCCTCCGGTCGCAATTATGACGGCATCGGCTTGGAACGCCTTTAGCTCTAAAGATCGGAGGTCCATTGCAATGAGCCCGCGGCAGACCTGGTGATCGTCCAGAACGAGTGAGAGCATTTCCCAGCCTTCGTATTTCTTTACCCGGCCGGCGATTTCCCACTTTCGAACCTGCTCATCAAGCGCATACAGAAGTTGCTGACCTGTCGACGCCCCGGCAAAGGCGGTTCGGTGATGAAGCGTGCCGCCGAAGCGCCGGAAATCGAGCAGCCCCTCTCTCGTCCTCGAAAATGGCACTCCCATCCGATCGAAAAGATAAATTATTTCCGGCGCCATATCGGTCATTCGCTTGACCGGCGGCTGGTTCGCGAGAAAGTCTCCGCCGTAAACCGTGTCGTCGAGATGCTTTGCTGGCGAGTCGCCTTCGCCCTTCGTGTTCACAGCACCGTTGATACCGCCCTGGGCGCAGACCGAGTGCGAGCGTTTTACTGAAACGACTGAGATAAGGTCGACCTCGTATCCCGCTTCTGCGATCTTCATGGCCGCCGCCAAACCCGCAAGCCCGCCGCCGACGATCGCAATTTTCAAACCACTCGATGCCATATCTATTTTTTAGCTTGCTCGCAGAGAGCCTGGGGAAGCAATCCGCATGGCCGGACAAAAGCGATTGCGGCGTTCGCGCCCACAACGAACAGTCCGAGAGAGAGAACTACGCATCCGTATAAGGCATATTTCTGCGCCTTTTCACCGATCACAATGCCCCAATCGACAGCGAACAACCAGAATCCGTATGCGAGATGCCACGCCGTCGCCGCGATCCCTAGAATGTAAAAGGTCATAACCCACGGGATCGCGAACTCGCGCGAGACAATGTCCCACGCCAGACCGGAGTTACCTGCGACGGGTGTAAGGTTCAACCCGGGTATGAGACCAAATCTAAGATTCAGAATGTGAAAGAAAAGGAAAAAGAACAGAAAGATACCGGTAACGCGCTGAAGAAAATAGAACCAGTTGCGCCCGTAGCTGTAGGCAAAAACATTCGGCCTCGCCTCGACCGAAATGATCACACCGTAAATGGAATGAAAAATGAGCGGTAAAAAGATCCCAAATATCTCAAGGAAAAGCACGTAAGGGATCTCGTGAATGTCTCCGACGGCTTTTTCGTAACTTTCCTCGCCATTGATCGCCTTTGAATTCGTGAACATATGCACGAAAAAAAAGAGGCCGAGCGGAACGATGCC
>DATFEW010000031.1:0-5459 GCA_035250805.1 Pyrinomonadaceae bacterium | reverse complement strand
ACCACAACCTCAGACTTGATCGAATTCGCAATGTAACATCCCTTATGAGCTGCGTGGTGCATCTCGGCGAGTTGTTCATCGTCCGGAGCATTGCCGATCCACACGATCGTAGGATTGAGTGTGATCCTCGAGATCCACTGTTTGCCGTCACCGGCCGAGGTCATCTCGCCAACGGCATCATCTTCGTACGATTCGACAATATAGCCCTTCTTGGATGCAACCCAAAGAAAGGTGAGCATATGACACGACGCTGCCGCCGCTACAAAGGCCTCCTCCGGATCGACCGCCGCCTCTACCGAAAACGGAACGCGAACTGAATGGGGCGAACTCGAGGCCGGCACTACAACCCCGCCATCAAACAACCACGTATGTCCGCGCGTGTATTGGTTCTTCGCAAACCCTTCGGTTGAATCACACTTCCAAGTGATCTTTGCTGTGTACGATGACATATCGGCTTCTCAAGGCTTAAGCCTGTAAAGCATCCTCGGAAACGGGATCGTTTCGCGGATGTGTTCGATGCCGCACATCCACGCGGTTGTTCGTTCGATACCCATGCCGAAGCCGCTGTGGGGGACGCTGCCGTAGCGGCGGAGGTCGAGGTACCATTCGAACGATTCGCGCGGCAGGTTGTGAGCCTCGAGTTGCTTTTCGAGATATTCGAGCGAGGCGGCACGTTCGCCGCCGCCTATGATCTCACCGTAACCCTCGGGGGCGAGTAGGTCGATGCCGAGAGCGCATTCCGGACGGTCCTTGTCGACCTCAAAATAAAAACCCTTGATCGCGGTAGGGAAGTGATGCACAAAGACGGGTTGGCCGAACTGGCTTGAAAGATAGGTTTCGTCCGGCGCGCCGAAGTCGCCGCCCCATTCGAAATTGTTCTCAAGCTCGCCTTTTGCGTGACCTTCCTGTAGCGTTTTCACCGCCTCGTCGTAATGCAGACGCGGAAACGGGGCTTTAATGGCTTCGAGTTTTGAAATATCGCGTTCGAGTGCCTCGAGTTCCAACCGGCGTTCCGAAAGGACGCGTTCGACGATAGCGAGAATAAGCCCTTCGCCGAGATCCATCATATCTTCGTAGGTCGCGTAAGCGACCTCCGGCTCGAGCATCCAAAATTCGGTCAGATGACGGCGCGTCTTTGATTTCTCGGCTCGGAATGTCGGGCCGAATGCATACGATTTGCCAAATGCGGCGGCAGTCGCCTCGTTATAGAGTTGCCCACTCTGGGTCAAATATGCTTTGGCATCCTCGAAATAGTCGACCTCAAATAGCGTAGTCGTGCCTTCGCATGCGGCGGGCGTGAAGATCGGCGTATCGGCGAGCGTAAATCCGAGGTTGTCGAAATAGTCACGGCTCGCCTTGATGATCGTATGACGAACTTTGAGAACGGCGTGCTGCTTTTTCGACCGGATCCACAAGTGCCGATGGTCCATCAAAAACTCGGTGCCGTGCTCCTTCGGCGTGATCGGATAATCGTGAACATTCTGAAGAACCTCGACGTCTTTTACGTCGATCTCGACGCCGATCGGTGAACGCGTATCCTCTTTAACCGTTCCCGTGACGATTAACGAAGATTCTTGTCCGAGCGCCTTCGCCTTTTCAAAAACGGCTTCGTCATTACCTTTGAAAACGACGCATTGCACGATGCCGGTGCCGTCGCGAAGCTGCAAAAACACGAGCTTTCCGCTAGAACGGATGTTATAAAGCCAGCCCTTAAGGGTGACTTCCTGCCCAATACGATCTTTCAGTTGGTTGATATAAGTCTGGTTCATGCGATCGAAAGGCAGAAACACGACCGGTAGGGAGTGTGCCCCTAGTAGCCCAACCCGGCACACTCGCTACCGCTCGTGTTTCCGCCTTAACGAGTGAGTTTACCACAGCAAGACCGCTTGACTTAGCGACAGCCACGAAGCAAATTGAGACTAGTGGTGGGCGAGACGAAGAAGAAAAAAATAGATTACGCAAGCTCATGGGCCGAGGCGCGCAAGATCATCTGGAACGCGCGTTGGCGGCTTTTGCTCGGCAGTGTCTTGCTTTTGATCTCGCGTCTTGCCGGAATGGTCCTGCCGCTTTCGACCAAGTACATCGGAGACGAGGTCTTTGTAAATCAGCGGTATGAGCTGATCAAATGGATCGCGCTTGCGATCCTGATCGCGACGCTGGTACAGGGGACGACTTCATTCGCTCTGTCACAGATCCTCGGCGTGGCCGCCCAGCGGGCCATCACAGAAATGCGTAAGCGCGTACAGGCGCACATCGAGCGTCTTCCCATCTCATACTTCGATTCAACACAAAGCGGCCAGCTCATCTCTCGAATAATGAACGACGCCGACGGCATCCGAAATCTGGTCGGAACGGGGTTGGGACAGATACTGGGAAGCATTGTTACAGCCACAATTTCCATCGGGGTTTTGCTTTGGCTGAACTGGCAGATGACGATAGCAACCATCATCGTGCTTCTCGTTTTTGGCGCGGCGTTGCTGTACGCATTTAAGGTTTTGCGGCCTATATTTCGCGAACGCGGGGAGATCACGGCTCAGGTTACCGGCCGATTGACCGAAAGCCTTGGTGGAATTCGGATCGTAAAGGCGTATACCGCGGAGAAACGTGAGGAGTTGTCGTTCGCACGCGGCGCGCACAAGCTGTTTCGTAATGTCGCAAAGACCGTTACCGGCGTTTCGGGTATCAGTTCATTTTCTTCCGTGATCATTGGCGTGGTCGCCGTGATAATGATCGTAATCGGCGGAAACGCGGTCGAGGCCGGGACGATGACGCTCGGCGACTTTCTGATGTACATCTCGTTCACGTTTCTTCTCGCAATGCCGGTGATCGAGCTCACATCGATCGGAACTCAGATCACCGACGCCCTGGCCGGTCTTGACCGTATCCGCGAGGTGATGGCGATGCCGACCGAGGTCGATGAGGATGCGGCCAAGGACCCGTTACCAAAGGTTGACGGGGCGATCGAGTTCCGAAATGTTGAGTTTGAATATGATGAGGGCGTACCCGTACTGAAAGGTGTGTCCTTTCAGTCCGATGCGGGATCGACGACAGCCTTGGTCGGATCTTCCGGCTCAGGAAAGTCAACGATCCTGAGTCTTGTGCTGAACTTTATTCAGCCAGGCTCGGGTCAGGTCCTCGTCGACGGAAAAGATCTGCAGTCTGTGCGGCTTCGTGATTACCGCAGTCATTTGGGCGTCGTACTTCAGGATAACTTTTTGTTCGACGGCACGATCCTCGACAATATTCAATTCGCACATCCCGAAGCCAATCTTGAGAAGGTCAAGGAGGTTTGTGCCATCGCTAATGCCGACGAATTCATTGGGAAATTTCCTGATGGTTATGAAACGGTCGTTGGCGAACGCGGTGTGAAGCTTTCAGGCGGTCAGCGGCAACGGATCGCGATCGCCAGAGCCCTCTTGGCCGATCCACGGATCTTGATCCTCGATGAAGCAACCTCATCGCTCGATTCCGAGAGTGAAGCTTTGATCCAGGAAGGATTACGCAATCTTCGCAAGGGCAGAACGACGTTCGTCATTGCGCACAGGCTTTCTACGATCCGAAGCGCGGATCAGATCCTTGTTGTCGAAGCGGGCGAGATACTCGAACGCGGCACGCATGAACAACTCATCGCGCTTGATGGCCGGTACAAACAGCTGTACGACAAGCAATATCGGTTTGAGCAGAACTTGTTTGTGAACCCGGGCGAGGAGCTTACGGGGAACATAGCGGAGGCATCGGCCCAAAGCAAATTATAGAAATGAGAATTGCGTTACCCAAAGAACTCTTTCAGCAATAGATGCGTCGGCAGGTAGATCAACCCGGGGAACGCGGCCATTAGTATGCCCAGGTAAACCAGTGGCGGTAATCGCTTTTGCGGCCATTCGCGCAGGCCGTAAACCCAATTAATATTTTCCGAACCGTCGCTTAGTCCGTATGTCAGCGGAAGGATCAAGATTGCAAGCAGCGATTGTGCATAAAGCGCATTTGGCGAATAACCCAAACGGCTGATCATCCAGAGCAGCAGGATGGGAAGGAAAACATGAAAGAGTGACAGTGTCCTGAGATAGAGTGGGATCTTTCGCTCGAACATATAGTCGGTCAACTCGCCAACCCTATATCCGATTAGCAGCCTTGTAAAAAAACCGATATTCCAGTAAAGCTCCGGCAGCAAAATGCCGATAGCCATCATGCTTGCGAGGAACGAGCTCTCCAGCCAGAGTGCAGGCACCGTTGTGATGAGGGCGATGTCGGAAAACCATAGGAAGTTCTGCAGTTTGTATTTCCGGGCGTAAGCTACAACGATCGCCGCTGCAACCACCGTGTATCCGAGCTTTAACCAAAGCGGGATCATAAATGGATTGTTACAACTCCTGCATGAGAATCTCCTGCAACTGCGGATAACGATCGAGCCTCTGCATCGCCTGCAAGCTAATTCGAAACATCGGTTTGATAAAGGGAATGAAGTACGTTTTATCCCGGGCCGCCGATTGAAATGAGAAAGTCCCTGCCGCTTTAAGGCACCGCTGCACCGTTTGCAGTTCGAATTCGTGTTCGAAGGCGTCGCGGTCTAGCGGATTGAGCCCGGCGGCTTCGCGCTGACTGAAATAGTAGGCCTTCATGTCATTGAGCCAGTCGTCCGACGGTGTTTCAGTAACGCGATCCAAAAGCAGGGAAACAAGGTCATATGTCGGCGAGCCGATACGGGCGTCCTGGTGGTCGATGATACGAAGATCGCTGTTTGAATCGATCATCAAATTTGCCGCATGAAAATCACGGTGGCAAAGGACGGTTGCCGTAGAATCAAGCTCCGCAGAAAGCTCCATAAATTCAGCATTTAAGGCGTCATCTATTTCGGGGGAAAGGGGTTCCTTCTTAAACGTCGTGAAATAATGGATCTTGAAATAATTCAATTCCCACATTAGCTTTTCCGTGTCGAATCTTAATCGGGATGCGATCGAGTTCGTCTCGGCGGCTGAATCTGTAGCCTTCTGGATCCTAGGTATCAGGTCGATCGCGTTGCGAATTAGTTCATCTTTGCGTTCTGCATCACACGACTCTAACTCTGGGCGCAAGATCGTGTCCCCAAGATCTTCGAGGACGATGACGCCCAGGACTTCATCAAAATCATTGACCTCCGCAACGGGAAGCCCGTTCTCACGAAACACGCGCGAAACGTCCATGTACGAAACCGCCAAATGCTTGATGTCGTCCGGATAAACACATGCAACGACCGGTCGCCCATCCTGTTTGAATCGAAAATACCTCCGTGTCGAAGCGTCAGGCGTGAGCGGTTCGAGGACCGAATCGATGCCTTTTTCCGCAAGATATTGTTCAAGTTTTGCCCGTAATTGCGGCATGCTTAGTTTAGCGGAACGATGTAGTTTTCGTCCTGAATATAACCCTTGAGGGCCTTTTCCGGGATATCTTCGCAGCTTCGAACCATTTCTGCGCGGACAATA
>DATFEW010000225.1:0-26799 GCA_035250805.1 Pyrinomonadaceae bacterium | reverse complement strand
ATCGACCACCGCCGAAGAATGCAAAGATCCATACCGCACACTCCCGCGCGGGATGATCTTTTCATTGATCATCTGCACGGTCCTTTATGTCGCCCTCGCGCTCGTGCTGACCGGAATGGTCTCGTACACAAAGCTTGCGGTAGGGGACCCACTCGCATTTGTCTTCGGCCCAGAGGGCGTCAATATGCCGTGGATGTCCGGGATAATCGCAGTTTCGGCCATCGTGGCCATAGCAACAGTGCTCCTGGTTTTCCAACTGGGGCAGCCGCGTCTCTGGATGGCGATGAGCCGCGATGGCCTGCTGCCCAAGATCTTTTCGTCGATACATCCGCGATTTCGCACCCCGTGGTTTTCGACTATCCTAACCGGCTTGCTGGTCGCTATCCCCGCCCTGTTCATGAACCTTACCGAGGTGACAGACCTCTCCGTGATCGGCACGCTGTTCGCATTTACCATCGTCTGCGCCGGGGTACTTGTGAAGGACAAAGAATTCGCGGGCGAAAAGCGGTTCGTACCATATATCAATTCGCGGTTCATTGCCCCGGCCATTTTCCTCGTCGCATGGTTCCTGGTGATGTATTTCAACGGCGAGGCCGTCACCAAACTTCTCACGGATTTCACGCCTACGCCGGAGGATATCGAGAAAGGAGTCACTACCGCCTCAGGCGTCTTTTTCGAACGGCTGCCGTACTTCTTGTTCATGATCTTCTCTTTGATCATTACAGTGCTCTGCATGATCAAACGCCTCACGCTGATCCCGGTGCTGGGCGTCATGTGCTGCACCTATCTGATGACCGAGCTCGGCTGGACGAACTGGGTCCGTTTCGGGATCTGGCTGCTTATAGGATTTGTCATTTATTTCTTTTACAGTTACAGGCACAGCCATTTGCACAAGCCTGAAGCGGTGGGCGAGGCATGATATCGTGCCTTTTACATTTCTTTACACTCGCTTGAGAACTAAAGACGATATCCTTACGTCTTAATACGGTTATCTTAAAACTTTAGGGGGAAACCATAATGATCAAAATGATCGCTCTCATGCTTGCGTTTTGTATGTCGGCCATCGGCGTCTATGCACAGAAAGCTCCTGATTTCTCGGGCAAATGGACGCTTGATGTTGCGAAATCCAAATTGGGCGAGCGTAACAACATCGAAACCCAGACACTCACAGTCACGCAGACCGCGAATGATATCAAGGTCGATACGGCGACGAAGCGTACAGCACCTCCAGCCGGTGCTCCCGGAGGCGGCGGTGGCGGCGGCGGCAGGATGGGCGGCGGCGACGGGGCCGCAACCTATATGCTCGACGGCAAGGATGTGAAATCCGAAGTCCCAGGGCCAGGAGGCAACACCGTTCCGGTAACTACAAACTCGAAGGTCGACGGCGGAAAGCTTGTGCTTTCAAGCTCGAGGACCTTTACCACGCCGAATGGTCCGATCACCGCCACCTCGAAAGAGACCTGGGAGCTCAGCTCCGATGGGAAAACGCTTACCGTGATAACGGAACGAACCAGCCCACGCGGTACCGATACCACCACAAAGGTGTTTGTAAAAGGCTGATTCTCAAATGCAACGCTTTGATCAAGGCGGGCCATCCCGCCTTTTTTTCGTCCCGAGTTTGTCCGGTACGTGTCCGGTGCTTGTCCGGAGGGTGTCCGGGACCCTCTGTGGACACGCAAGTAATTCTTTTTATTAGAGTTTAATAACTTTCCCTTGCTTTTTTCGAAAAAACTTTTTTCGATTGCTGATCGCTGAATGCCCAATATCCAGATTTTCAAAGATCCAAAGGTATCGTCCAAAACCCTTCGGCGAAACATTATGGCATAGATTGCACAAATTGTAAAAAGGTTTTATCCATGCAATAGTCCGTTTGCCGGGAAGCTTTGGTCAAGCGAAGAAGCGATAGCCGATCCAGGGTTCGGTTTGGATGTACTGAGGACTTGACGGATCGGGTTCGATCTTTTTTCTGAGTGAGCCGACCAGAACGCGGAGGGCGTCGGTCTGCTCTGCATAGTAACTGCCCCACACCTTTTGAAGCAGAAACGAATGCGTAAGAACACGGTCCGGATTTCGAAGGAAACAAACAAGCAGGTCAAATTCCTTTGGCGTTAAGTGCAGGGTCGCTCCATCGAGCTTCGCAATATGCGCCGAAACGTCAACCTCAAATGCGCCCGCCTCGATCAGGTCGCTTTCCTTCACGGGAGCTCGGCGGAATGCAGATCTCAATCTAGCGAGTAGCTCATTTGTTCCGAACGGCTTTGTGACGTAATCGTCCGCGCCGGCATCGAGCGTCTCTACTATTGTCGATTCTTCATTGCGGACAGAAAGGATAACGATCGGCACCTCAGACATCGACCGGAGTTTTCTGCAAAGTTCGAGCCCGTCCATTTCGGGCATCTGCAGATCGGTCAGTACGAGATCAGGCCGCCATTCGTGAAAAACTTCGAGAGCCGATACGCCATCCTGTGCAGCGCGGACCGCGTAGCCGTGCGCGTTCAAGATGTGCCGCAGCACGCGCAGTATCTGCGGTTCGTCATCGACCGCGAGTATTTTTTTCCTATCGTCCATCGCTAATGGCAGGAAGATCGAAAACGAATCGGGCTCCCTTTGCTCCCGAATCTACCCATATCTCGCCGCCGTGCGCTTCGATGATGCCTCGCACGATCGCAAGTCCCATTCCCATTCCCTGCTTTTGCCCGTTGGCATCTTCACTCTGATAAAATCGCTGGAACACAGACTCGCGTTCAGCCGCTGGAATTCCAGGCCCCTCGTCTTCGACGGAAAATCTGACCTTTCCACCGGCACTTTTCGCAGAGATCGCGATGGCGGTCCCGGGGTCGGAATATTTTGCCGCATTGTTGATCAGGTTATAAACGGCTTCGACGATAGCCCGCGTGTCCAGCGACATTTTCGGGAGGTCGGGTTCAACGTTTGACACAAGTTTATGCGTTCGCTGAACGTCTCTAGCGCGCTTGGCGGCCTTCACAATGATCTCGTCAGCCGCAACACTGGAAAGCCGCAGCTCTGTTTTACCGGCCTGAAAGCGCGCCACCTCGATCATCGATTCGACAAATGTATTCAGCCGATCGGTCTCTTCGTTGATCACCTCAAGCAGTTCACTCCGCCCGTGCCTGTCCAGCTTCTCCTGGCGCGAGCCGAATTCGTTCTCCTCTATCAGCATTGTTACGGAAGCCTTGATCGATGTGAGGGGCGTGCGAAAATCGTGCGTGACTGCATCGAGCAGCGCAGTCTTCAGCTTCTCACTTCGCTTCAAACCCTCGGCCTCGCTCGCCTTTTCAAATGCCGCCTCCGTTTCTTTATAAAGCCGTTCCGCCTCGGCCCTTCGCCGATTTGAAGTTGCGGAAAGATGCCCCACTGTGACTGCGACGGCGAGAAAAACGAACAGCGACACCCAGTTCTGCGGGTGGTCGATCGACAGAGTGTGGTAGGGCTCGAGAAAAAAGAAGTTGAAGGCGAATGCAGCAATTATTGAAGCCGTCAGTGCAGGAATCCATTCGAGAAACGTCGCGATGAGTACGATCACGAAAATATAAAGCAATGCGACCGTAGTTGAATTTACGGTCGATCGAAATGAAACAAGAAAGGCGGTCGTAACCGCAATGATCAAAACCGAGAGCAGCGTCGCCAACACGACCGAGTTTTTATTGACAGCATGCGCCATTTTGTGAACAACCAATTATACAGCGCTATGCCGTGCAAGTTCGGCTAAAGCCTTCTGCTAAACAGATCTTGCCGATTTTTGTGAAATTTTTATAGAACTTTTATCCCGCTCTTATACGTGTACCGCTAGTCTGTAAATTGCAGTCGCCGCCAAAGCTGACTGCCTGGGAGGCTATGATGAGAGCGGTCGCACTTTCAAATAATGGTTTCGACGTAGTTACGCAAGAAACGCGAACAGTGAGACGCCGACGTCGCTGGGCCATTGGGCTCGCCGTAAGTGGAATGGCCGCATTCTTGAGCGTGCTTTTGAGTTTCGTGTTGGCGGTAACATCCCTTCTTAGTTTAGTGCCAGCAGACAGCAGGTGGGCGATCTACGTAAGCCTTTTGCTGATCGTAGGCTTTTCTCTGCTGATGCTTGCTGCACACTGCATGGACAAGTTCGACGAGCGTTCCTGAAAAAGTAATGGACTGCATCGCAGTCGGGGACACGCGTGTGAACTTCTGCGACCGACGCTCGCCATGAGACGAGGATTGGTACGCTGTATACGTCGAACCGCTAGACGAAGAGCTAGCCACCGACGTGCACGCTCGGCCTAAGTTCCGGGTCGGGTTCCGCCTGACGAAGGATCTCTCTTGTGACCGGCGCCGTATCGCCCTCGCCGAATAGAATATATCGGATCAAATATTGGATCGGGTTTCCCTCACTCCACCCGAAGTACACGTGCGGAATCTTTCCAGTTTGATCACGTAAGTGAAGTAGAAGCGCGGCAATTGCATTTGGAACTGCCGGCGAGTGGGTTCGCAATATCTTATAACCTGCCTGGTCGATACCAATGATCTTCAATTTCCCTGTAAACTCTGAGGCGTCGCTCACGTCTATCTCGTAAAAAAGGATCGGATCAGTTGACGGAATATGGTTGTCGATCCGCTTTTCGTGTTCTTTGAAACGATACTCTTCGACACCACCGGTTTCGCGGCGGTTTGTCACGATACGAATTTCCCCTTCAACTATTTCATCCAGAAACTGCTGAGCAAGCGGATCAAATTCGATCTTCTCCACGCGGATCTCGGTAGTTCGCAACGCCCTTGAGATGAACGATGACAGGACGATGCCGAAGATGAAGAAACCGGCGATCTTAATGCCATCGGGGCGTTCAATTACGTTTGCTATGGTGGTATAGGCGAAAACCAGTGATATCGCAAGGAAGATCCATTTCGATCTCTGGACCCGGTACCACGAGGAGATCGTAACGGCGACGGCTGCCGAACTCATTAGCACCAATACGCCGGTCGCGTATGCACCGCCCTGTGCCTCCACGTCTGCCTGAAAGATCACTGTGATCGCGAAGCAAATGATCGAAAAAACAATAACTAATGGTCGGATAGAACGCGCCCAATTCGGCGCCATCCCGTAGCGGGGTAAATATCGTGGCACGATGTTCAGAAGTCCTGCCATCGCGGACGCACCGGCGAACCAAAGGATCAATATCGTACTCACATCATAGGCCGTACCGAACCCCTCGCCGAGGTACGAATGGGCGATGAACGCCAAGGCGCGTCCCTGGGCCTTGCCGCCCTCCTGAAATTCCGCAGCGGGGATAACAACGGTCGTCACGAAGCTACTGCAAATGAGGAAGAAGCTCATGATAAGAGCCGCCGTGCGGAGCACCCTCCGGGTTTTCTGGATCCGGTTCGGGTGCTCAATTAACGGCATCACGGCGACGCCCGTCTCGAATCCCGAAAGGCCGAGAGCCAGTTTGGGAAATACCAGGAGGGAAAGACCGACAACCATCAAAATGCCGCGAAGATCGAATTGTCCGCCGGCAGATACGAGCACTGCTTCTTTCCAATTTAGAAGAAGCGAAGGGTTGGTAAAAACCTGATAGAGCCCGGTGAGAACCACTATCAAATTAAGCGAAAGGTAAACGACGACCAAAAAGACCGCTATACCGATCGCTTCTTTGAAGCCCTTTAGAAAAACCGCTGACAGAATGCCAATTAAGACAAGCGTAACCGCGACGGGCTGGTCTAGGAACGGAATGTTAGCCTCGACAAACGGATTGTGAATGATATGCTCAGTCGCGTCGGCCGCTGAAAGAGTGATCGTGATCACGAAATCTGTCGCAACGAATCCAAGCAAGGCCAAAACAAACAGCTTTCCCTTCCATCGTGAAAGCAGACGCTCAAGCATCGAGATCGAACCTTGGCCGTGCGGACTTTCCGCGGCAACCCTGCTATAGATCGGCAAAGCTCCGAATAACGTTAACGATACGAGTATTAACGTCGCGATCGGCGAGAGTGCGCCTGCGGCAATGAACGCGATCCCGGGTTGATAACCGAGCGTGGAGAAATAGTCGACGCCCGTTAGACACATTACTTGCCACCAACGATGCTGGTGATGACTTGCACTCTTTGGTCCGGCCGCATCAGTCGGTCGGGAACCCTGCAGCAGCCAATCTCTGAATCCACGATTTACAACCTTAGTTGCGTTCATTCGGTCCCGGGATTTCGAAGGCGCGACGTAATAAAGCCAAGCACGATCGACAGATCGTGCCCGCTAGGCGTTCGAAGGCCGTCTATCCAACCTTATCCGGATTTGTATAAAGAAGTTATAAAGATGTCACAAAGAGCTGATTACTAGCCCGGGAGACGTAATCAAGGTGTATGGTTCAGTCTGGAAATTGCAGCTCTTCGATGATTTCCAGGTAGTATTTTCGGCCGAGGTTGAGTTCGTCTGGGGCGAGAGAGACGGCGCCGACGACGGCGTGGCCGCCGCCGCCGTAGCGTTCGCAGATCTCGGCGATGTTGTGTGTGCGCGGGCGCAGTGCCCAGGGATTTGATCCGACTGAGATCTTTGTGCGGTACGAGCTTTGGCTGAGGCTGACGACATAGGTCGCTTCCGGATGGTAATAGTACGGAATGAATTTGTTGTAGCCCTCGATGCCGGTGCCAACGAGGTCGAACCTCACAACGCCGCGTTCTGAGTGCGATCGCTCTTTTATGATCTCCGCCGTTTCCCAATGCTGTTTCAGGATCGGCTTTAGCTTTGCTTGAATTTCTCCGCTGGCAACTATCTCGTCAAGCGACTTTTCGGTTAGCATCCGAATGATTTTCTCAACAAATGCCGGGTCCTTTTCGCCTTCGATCACCTGCATTAATTTCAGCGCAGACGAACGCAGCTCTACGCACTGCGCGGGCGATTCATAGAAGGCGCCGTCGATGATGTGGGCCCATTCGATAAGCTCGGCCAGGCCGTCGTCTTGGAAATCAAATTTCTCCTTTGTGATACGGGCGATAAACTCTGCACACGAAGCACTTTTCGTGTCGAGAAACTTCTTACCGTTCCTGTCGGCATTAAAATGAGCTTCGTCTTCATCGGAGAGAAAAGCGGATTGGTGATGGTCGAACCACCACGTCAGACGGTCGTCGGCGCAGTATTTAAAATCGACTATCGCGTTTTCATCGCCATCAAGCTGACTGCGATCAAACGCATTGCCGGCGCGGTGCATTGTGGGCGTATAGGATACATCTGCTTGGGAATCGATCTTCGCCTTGTAAAACTTGGTGAAGATAGCGGCGGACGAAACGCCATCGAAGCAATTGCCGTGATAAAGTATGCGTAGTTTCATAGTGAACGCGGACGCCCTCGTCCGCAATGAGCCCGCAGGGCGAACTCATTCGTTTTCTTTAAGTTCTTTCGAACGCTAAAGCGTTCGTTGCGGACGAGGCGTCCGCGTTCCGAAAACATTCTAGGTTAGAGTTCATACCTGTATTCGTCAAGGTTGAGTGCAATGAACATACGGATCGCGACGGTTGCGGATGCGCCTGATCTGGTTGAATTTAACCAGGCGATGGCGCTTGAAACCGAAGGGAAGAAACTTGATACGAACGTGCTGTCACGCGGGGTCGCGGCGGTATTTGATGATGTACAAAAAGGATTCTATGTCGTTGCCGAAGTCGAAGGGCACGTCGTCGGTTGTCTGCTGATCACATTCGAATGGAGCGACTGGCGAAACGGCTGGTTCTGGTGGATACAAAGCGTTTACGTGCGTCCGCAAGCACGCGGAAAGTCTGTTTATTCGAAACTGTATGCCTATGTGAAAGAAAAAGCGGCCCAGCGAACGGACGTCTGCGGGTTCCGGCTCTATGTAGATAGAGACAACGAACACGCCCAACGGGTGTACGAAAAGCTCGGGATGGAGCGTTCGAACTATCTGCCGTATGAAGAGTTATGTCGTTAAATGAAAAGGCCGGATCCAACATAGGACCGGCCTTTTTGAAAATCGAAGTGAAAGCTTTATAGAAGGCGTGGAAGATTCGTAGTTATGTTCACCCTTTTAGATTAGAAAGCAGATGCGTTTCACTCGTCGATTTTCAAACATCAATCTTTTTTGCATTTGAGGGACGTGCCGTCCTTGTCTTCGTGCCCACACTCGAAGATTTCCCCCAAGCATATCGGCCCGTCCCTCAAATTCTGTCAGCATCGATCAAACCTTTCGGTTTGTCTTCAGTTGTCCTACCGATGCCTGCTAAAATATCCTTCCGATGCACTCGTCTTATTAGCAAGGGTCGTGCCAAAAAACTTCGGCCGGGTAAATGCTGGAATTCCGCGGTCTTCGGGACGTGAAGTCAACTTGATCGAGGTTCTTCTGTCTTGATTCGATACGGCAAATTTGCCAACGCTTCGAAGGCGTCGTATGAATTCAATTCATTTTGTATCCGGTTTTGCATTTGTGCTCTAATGCACGTGGTGTCGAAGATCAGTGAGAGGGAATTTGCGCGGCTGTGTAACGACATCGCTTCGGATCGCGAATCCATCATTAAACATAATCCGATCGGAACACCCGACGAAATTCTGCTTTGGATGCTGCTGAGCGTGCTTGTGAGCTATTTAAGTCTCGAAGAGATCGAGACTCCTTGCTTCAATGGCAAACCGGACGACGAAACCTATCGCGAGGCGATCGCGTTTGTGCTAAAGAGCCGGAAGAAGGCTGAATTCGACGAAACAACTTACATAGACAAAATGATAACCAGCGACTAATGCGCACTGAACTGTTTGTACAAACTGCATTCGAACAAAACAGCCGCATCGTTTCGTGCGCCGAAACGGGGAAGGCGGTCTGCATCGACCCGGGCGAGCCATCCGAGGAAACGGCAAACTACATTGTCGATAAAGGTTTGGATCTTACGGCAATCGTCGCAACACATGGCCATCTCGACCACATCGGTGGCACAGCGTTCATGAAAGAACGGTTTCCCGATGCCGAGATCCTGGTGCACAAAGATGAGGAGGAACTGTATTACGCGTTGCCGATGCAGCCGCTTGCGATGGGGATCCAGCCCCACCAACTTGAGGCACTCGGGATGGCCTACGCCGATCCCCCGAAAATAACGCGGAATTTCGAGCATGGTGAAATTCTCGAGATCGGAAGGTTGAGATTGGAGGTAAGACATTGTCCCGGCCACACGCTTGGGCATATCGTCCTGGTCGCGCACGAGGAGCGGACGGTCTTCACCGGCGACTGCCTCTTTAGTGGAACTATCGGACGCACGGACCTGCCGGGCGGCAACCACGCGCAATTGATCGACTCGATAAAGACAAATGTGTTGTCCCTGGACGACGATTTTGTCGTCTGCTGCGGACACGGTCCCGATACAACCGTGGGACGGGAGCGTGCAAGCAATCCATTCCTCAATAGCTAAAAGAAAAAATCTGCTATCATTTCCAAAATTGATCCCAATAAAAAGGTGGAAAATTATGCAACGGATAATTGCTCTTGTAGTTTTGCTCGCGTTCGTTTCGATGCCGGTTCTGCCGCACGGCAACAACAGTCATTTCCCGGACCAGCAGGACGTTCAGTTCAAGACGACGAATATTACCGGGAATGTCTATCTGCTCCAGGGCCGCGGAGGTAACATCGGCGCTATTACCGGACCCGACGGAATTCTGATCATCGATGACGATTACCGCGTGATGAGCCAAAAGCTGTCCGATGCGTTGAAGGCTCTCGGCAGCGCCATGCCTCGCTTTATCCTCAACACACACTGGCATGGTGACCACACGGAAGGAAACGAGTTTTTTGGCAAAGACTCGATGATCGTCGCTCACGTGAACGTTCGAAAACGGATGTCGCAGGTTAATTCGGTCTTTGGCCGGCCCGTCCCAGCATCACCTGCTCACGCATGGCCGGTCGTTACGTACACCGAAAGCATGTCGATCCACGTGAATGCTGAGGAGGTCAAGGCACTCCATTTTCCGAGCGGACACACGGACGGCGATACGGCCGTATTCTTTGCAAAGGCAAATGTCTGGCACTTGGGAGACGATTTCTTTGTTGGTCGGTTCCCGTTCGTAGATCTCGAAAACGGGGGCAGCGTAAACGGTCTTATCCACAACATCGCAACATTGATAACGCTAATAAAACCCGGTGCAAAGATAATCCCGGGCCATGGGCCGCTGTCAACGATCGACGACTTGCGAGCGTATTACCGGATGCTGGTCGAAACTTCGGGTATTGTTCAGGACGGGATGAAAGCAGGAAAGACGCTTGAAGAACTAAAGAAAACCGGATTCCCTGAAAAATTCAAGGAAGCGGGCTCGGGATTTATTAAGACGGATCAGTGGATAGAGACGGTCTTTAAGAGCTATTCGAAAAAGTAAAGGGCAGAAACACGACCGGTAGGGAGTGTGCCGCTTAATGCTCGCTCAGGCACACTCGCTACAGCTCGTGTTTCCGCCTGCATTACGCAACCGTGATCTCTTTCGTTAGATAGACATCCTGGATCGCGTTGAGAAGATCGACGCCATCATTCATCGGCCGCTGGAAGGCCTTGCGGCCGGAGATCAGCCCGGTACCCCCGCCGCGTTTGTTGATGACGGCCGTTCGCACAGCATCCGCAAGATCGCTCTCGCCCTTTGATTCGCCGCCGGAATTGATCAAACCCGCGCGGCCCATGTAGCAATTCGCGACCTGATATCGAACGAGGTCGATCGGGTTATCGCTTGTCAGCTCGTCGTAGATCTTTTTGTTTGTCTTGCCATAGCTGCTTTCAATGTTCAAAACGTTGTAGCCGCCGTTTCGTTCCGGCAGCTTCTGCTTGATGATGTCGGCCTGGATAGTGACTCCAAGATGGTTTGCCTGGCCCGTAAGGTCGGCGGCGGTGTGCATGTCTCCCTCGGCGGTCTTGAATTTCGAATTTCGCAAATAGCACCAAAGGATCGTCGCCATCCCAAGCTCGTGGGCATAAGCAAATGCTTCGGACACCTCCGTGATCTGCCGCGTCGATTCTTCAGAGCCGAAATAGATGGTGGCACCTACCGCGACGGCTCCCATCGTGCGTGCCTGTTCGATAGTTCCGAACATCACCTGGTCGAATTTGTTTGGGTACGTCAACAGCTCGTTGTGGTTGATCTTTACGACAAACGGTATCTTGTGAGCGTATTTTCGTGCGACCGAACCAAGAACTCCAAAGGTCGAAGCAACCGCGTTACATCCGCCCTCGATCGCCAACTTAACGATATTTTCCGGGTCGAAATATAGCGGATTTGGAGCAAAGCTCGCGCCGCCCGAATGCTCAATGCCCTGATCGACAGGAAGGATCGAAACATAACCCGTTCCCGCGAGCCGTCCGTGGTCGAATATCGACTGCAGCGAACGCAGGACGCCCGGACTTCGGTCCGATTGCCAAACCACTCGATCGACAAAATCACCACCGGGTAAATGAATATCTTCTTTCGGGATAGTTTTTGATACGTGACTAAGAAGGGCCTCGGCATCGGAGCCAAGAAGTTGTTCAATTTTCGTATAGGCGACTGCAGCTGTCATGGCACACTCCAAAATAGGTACTTTTTCGAACAATAATAACGGGAATTCCATATTTTAGCACAAATAGACGGCCGTTTTCGTGGCGCAAAAAAGGCAGAACCACATGGGTTCTGCCTTATTCCGCCTTTCACAAAGCGCCTTAGTCCGACGCCACTGGTTTTCCTTCAGCATCGAGAAGGGTGATCGCGTAACCGAGCTCTTTTAAGCCTGGTTCTATCACCTTGCGGTCGCCGACGATTACGATCGCCATCTTCGATGGATCGAGATATTTTTTGGCGACACGGTTCACATCGTCAAGCGTGACGGCGTTGACCTTCGCAATGTATTCGTTGAAGTACGAATCCGGCAGCCCAAAGACCACAAGATTCGAAAGCTGGTTCGATATCCCTCCGACCGTTTCGAACCCTGCCGGATACAGACGGATCAAGCGCTGCTTGTAGTAGTCCAGTTCCTTCTGCGTTATTGGGACAGCACCGCGAACGCCGTTGATCTCCTTCAGCAATTCGGCGATCGCTTCCTTTGTATACCGGGTCTGTATGTCGCCGCCCGCACGGAATGGCCCGGGCCCCCGACGAAATGTGAAGCCGCTGCCGGCCCCATACGTATAACCCTTGTCTTCACGAAGGTTCATGCTGATGCGTCCGGTGATGCCGCCGCCCAGCACTGAATTCATCAGGAGGATCGGGAAATAATCGGGGTTCATCCGGTCAACACCGACCTGCCCGATGCCGACGACCGATTGCGCTGCATTCGGCCGGTCCACCAGGTAAATACCGGCTGACTGAAGGGGCTTAGGCGCTGGCAGCTGTTTTGCCGTTACATTTCCCGGCTTCCAACCCTCAAACGCCTTTTCAAGCTTTGCCAAAAGCGATGCCTTATCAAAGCTGCCGACGACGATCAGTGTCCCGTTGTTCGGAACGTAGGTCGACTTATAGTAAGCCGCCAGATCGTCACGAGTGATCGCCTTGATCGTTGCCTCAGTGTTGTCGCGCCCGTACGGATGATCACCGTAAAGGACCTTGTTATAGACGACGTTAGATATCGCATTCGGATTGGACTTTTGCTGTTGCAGCCCGATCAGGGCTCGTCTGCGGGAGCTTTCCAGCTCAGCGGCCGGAAACGCCGGATTCTTGATAACGTCTGAATAGATCTCAAGTGCCTTGTCCAGATTTTTCGTAAGCGTCTGTAACGAAACCGTCGTGGAATCCCAACCGGAGCTCGAGCCGATGTTTGCGCCGATCGACTGAAGCTGATTTACGATATCGGTGGCCGAGCGGGTGGTGGTTCCATCGTCAAGAAGCTGCGCCGTCATTCCGGCTACACCCGTTTTGCTGTCGGGCTCATTCACCGAGCCAGTTTCAAAGACCATATTCATCGAAAGGATCGGAAGCTCGTCGTGCCGCACCATCCATACATCAAGTCCGTTCGAAAGCTTTGTCTTTTCAATCGGCGGAAGTGTGAACTTCGGATTCGGGCCCGGCTTTGGCAGGGCTGCGGTCTGGGCCGCGATCTTTGCTTCATCCTTTGCCTGCTTTTTGTCCGAGGTTGACACGTCGGCCTCACGGTTTACCCGCGGGGCCTCGCCGGCACGCGGTACATACGTCATTACAAGACGATTTGGGGTGAGATACGTATTCGCTACACGCGAGATATCGGCCGGCGTTACCTTTCGATAGCGGTCGAGATCTTCCTGAAACCAGTTAGGCTTGCCGACATAGCCCGCGAAGTTGGTCAGCTGTGACGCCTTTCCGAGCACGGTCTGCAGACTATTAATAGTTCCCGACTCGATCGTGTTCAGCGCCCGTGACATTTCATCGGCTGTTGGCGGTGCAGCTTTGATCTTTGCGAGTTCGGCTTCGATCTCCTTTTCAATATCGTCGAGCGATTTGCCGGGACGTGCGGTGGCGGTGATCTGGAAGGTCCCGCCGATCTCATTGGTGCCGTTGCCTGCATTGATCTGCGAGACCAATTCCTTTCCGTAGAGCAGGTTGCTCTGGAGCCTCGACGTTCTTCCGCTCGAGAGAATGAAACCAAGCATGTCGAGTGCCGGTTCGTCCGGCGCGTAAGCCTTCACACCGTGCCATACAAAATAGCGCCGCTGGAAGGGAACCGCGTCTTCAACCGTTGTGCGGATCTCTTTGTCGAGCTTCGGCATCGGATTGTTGGGCCGCGTGATCTCAGCACCTTTCGGGAAGCCGCCGAAGTATTTTTCAACCCAAGTGCGGGCTTGCTTCTCATCGAAGTCGCCCGAGAGAACAAGGATCGTATTGTTCGGAGTGTAATATTGACGGAAGAACGCCTTTACATCCTCCATTGAAGCGGCCTGCAGGTCCTCGAGCGAACCGATCGTCGTCCAGTTGTACGGATGTCCTTTCGGGTACATGATCGCGCCGATCTTTTCAAAGGCGGTTCCGTAGGGCTGGTTGTCGACACGCTGACGGCGCTCGTTCTTAACAACGTCGCGTTGGTTGTCGAGCTTGTCCTGGGTCATCGCGTCGAGGAGGTTTCCCATTCGGTCGGCCTCCATGTAAAGCGCGAGCTCAAGGAAATTGGAAGGAACAGTCTCGAAATACCAGGTGCGGTCCTGGTTGGTCGTTCCGTTTATGCTGCCGCCGGCTTCTGTGAGCGGCGTAAAGTAATCGGCATCATAGTTCTTCGACCCTTGGAACATCATGTGTTCGAAAAGGTGAGCAAATCCGGTGCGGCCAGCGGTCTCATTTTTTGAGCCCACGTGGTACCAGGTCCCGACCGAGACGATCGGCGTAGAGCGGTCCTGGTGAAGTATGACCCGCAGGCCGTTCTTCAAAGTAAATTCTTTTGTGTTAATGGGTGGAAGCTTTTCGTGGTTTTGCCCGGCGACCGGAATGGTCACAGCCAGCATGACCAGCGAAAGCAATCCGGCGAGGATCTTCTTCGTACGCATTTCTAACTCCTTACTTGGTATGTATTTAGGGGTAAACACCCGCTCGCGCGGCCTTTTCCGGAGATGGCTCGCGGCGGAACTTGTATTCTATTCAAATTATTAGACGCAATAAGCTCCGATTAAGTTTCAATTGTACGACAACGCTATCTCAAGTGACGCCCACGGAGCTTTGAGATCACAAAGAGGATAAGAAGAGTAAACGTAGTAACAGCAGAAAGCAAGCAGAATTGGCAGAAGGCACCGATAACAAAGGCCTGCAAATAGATCAGCCAGGCGGTGAAAAGAGACATCAGCGTAACCTGAATGCCGAACAGTGTCCACATAGTCCGGTTTCCAAACGCCGCAAAGATAGCTAGCGAAAAGGCTACGAAATACGCGAGCGCCCCGAACGCCGCCAGTGGAACTCCGGCGATCTCCGCATACTGGCTTGTAAGAACCGTTTCGCAGCCGGACAGGATGCTGCAAGGCACAGGAACCGCCGTCAGGTGATGGACGGTTAGATACACCGCATCGGCGAGCCCGATGAGCGCGACGATAGCCGCCAGAACAGGGATCCACGCGATCCCCCCCGGTCCGGCAGCTTGAACCTCTTCATCGCCCATTCTATTTATTTGATGCAGGCGCTTGGGTTGACGCCTGCAGCTCCGCGTCAATGATCCGTCTCAGTCCTGCCGACGTCACCTCCGCATACGGGACAACCCTTCCGTTGACAATGACCGTCGGCGTCGAGGAAACCTGCAGCGCGCGCCCGCGCGTCAGATCCTGATCGACCCGCGTTTTGGCCTGCATTCCGGACATATCGGCCTTGAATTTCTCGACATCAAGTCCGATCTTCTGGGCGTATTCGGCAAAAGTGTCCCTGTAATTCGGGCTGTTGGACCAAACGTGTTGATTAGTGAATAGCTGGTCCTGCATCTGCCAGAATTTAGATGATCCTTGCAGTCCCGCAGCTTCGGCCGCGACCGCGGCGTCATAGGCCTTGTCGTGTGCCTGAAGCGGGTAATGGCGAAACACGAACCTGACGTTCTTATTGCCCGCGTATGCCGAATTGATCTCCTTCAATACCGGATGCGCAGCCGCGCACGAACCGCACTGGAAATCGGCAAACTCCTCGATAGTGACCGCGGCGGTGGGCGAGCCAAGCGCGTTTGGCGGCTGGGCGCCAGACGGTGCGGTTGCCATATTAAGCGGCGGCCGCTGGTTACTAGCCGCTGTACTTGCGGCCGGCGTCGTGCTCGATCTGGCGGCAGGTTGTGACTGCCGATAAAATAAAAAGCCGCCCGCTATTACCACCAACAGAACCAACCCTATGATCACAACGGGAATACCGCTGCTCTTTTTCTTTGTTTCCTTCATCTACGTACTTTCCTTCTCATTTTACAGCGCGCAAACGCTTACCCCCATCTTTTCGTTCGAGGTCTAGGGCCGCGGCCTTTACTTTCGCATAGATCCCGGCAGCATCAAGGCCGTGCTCCGCGAGCAAAAGTTTTGCGTCCCCGTGTGTAATGATACGGTCGGGAACGCCCATTCGAACAACTTTGATCTGGTCCTGCAGCCCGTTTGCTTCGAGCAACTCCATTACGGCCGAGCCGAATCCGCCCGCCAGGTACGCCTCTTCGATAGTGACGATCAGGCGGTGCGTTCTTGCGACCCCAAGCAGCAGATCGGCATCAAGCGGCTTTACAAAACGAGCATTGACTACAGTTGGATTGATCCCGTCTGCTTCAAGCTTTTCGGCGGCTTTGACCGAGGGCTGAACCATCGTACCGTATGCGATCAGGGCGACGTCCTCGCCCTCGCGGACAGTTTCCCCCTTGCCGATGTCCAGCTTCTTCGGTTTAGCGGAAATATCAACGCCCAAGCCGTTCCCACGCGGATAGCGCAAGGCCGCCGGGCCGTTGTGCTCGATCGCCGTGAGGAGCATGTCGCGCATCTCGGCTTCATCTTTGGGCGCCATGAGCACAATATTCGGATAACCACGAAAATATGCGATATCGAGCAGGCCGTGGTGGGTGGGGCCGTCTGCCCCGACTATGCCGGCGCGGTCCATTGCAAACGTGACGTCAAGGTTTTGAAGGCAAACGTCGTGAATGATCTGATCGAAGGCACGTTGAAGGAAGGTCGAATAGATAGCGGCAACCGGTCTTAGGCCTTCGCACGCCATCCCGGCACAGAAAGTGACGGCATGCTGCTCCGCAATACCTACGTCGAAAGCGCGCTCAGGGAACTTCTCAAGGACCTTATCAACGCCGGTCCCGTCGGGCATCGCCGCGGTAAGAGCCACGATGCGTTCGTCACTCGCCATCAGTTCGCACATTGTGTTGCCGAAGACCTCTGTGAAAGTTGGCGGTGCGACCTTGTTCGACTGGAACGGCAACCCTGTTTTGGGATCGAACGGCCCCGTCGCGTGATAGGCGTAGTAATTCTTTTCAGGATTTGGAAAGCCCTTTCCTTTCGTCGTCAGCGCGTGAACGATCACCGGCCCGTCGTTCACTTTCTTGGCCTCCTCGAGTGCCCGAACAATTGCCGGCACATTATGCCCATCGACGTACCCGATGTACTTAAAGCCGAGCTCATTCACCAGTGCCCCTGGAAGTACCGCTGCGGCGATCGCGTCTTTGAATGATTTGGCGGCGCGACGCAGAGATCCGCCGATACCTGGAACACTTTCGAGGGCGTCGCCAATCTCCTCCTTAATATGTTGGTAGCTTTGGGCCTCCTTTATGCGGTTGAGATAACCGCTTAACGACCCGACTGCGGGCGCTATCGACATCCCGTTATCGTTGAGAATGACGATCATCCGCGACTTTAGATGCCCGGCCTGGTTCACAGCTTCCATCGCCATCCCGCCGGCAATGGATGAATCGCCAATAAGTGCGCAAACGTGAAAATCCTCGTTCTTTTTGTCACGCGCGATGGCCATCCCGAGCGCGGCCGAAAGCGATGTCGAGGCGTGGCCCGCACCAAAAGTGTCGTATTCCGACTCGGCACGCCGCAGGAATCCCGAAAGGCCGTCGTATTGCTTTATCGTGTGAAGCTCATCGCGGCGGCCCGTGAGTATTTTATGGGCATATGCCTGGTGCCCGACGTCCCAAACCAGGCGGTCGTGCGGCGTATCAAAAACATAGTGCATCGCGACGGCCAACTCGACGGCCCCGAGTGATGCTCCGGTGTGGCCGCCCACCCGCGAACAGGTGTCGATAATGAACTGACGCACCTCGTCGGCCACCTCCTGCAGGTCTTCAACCCGAAGCTGCCTAAGATCTGACGGTGAATTGATCTCGGATAAAAATTTCATCGCGAAATACGCAAATATTGACTATAAAGGTTCGCATTTTCGCGTGCAAATTAGCAACCACGGCTACTGGCAATGCACGGGGCGGCGACCGGAGAATTTACGAATCTTTACAAGGATGTGTTCAAAATGATTCGGCCAAATTGCGTTTTCGTGCGTCAAAGTATCACAAGAGCAACGGGCTCTATCATTATTTCAGAAGTAAATCGTTTCAGAGGTAAATAAATGTCATTGAAAACTAAGTTTTTTGCAGGTATTTTTGCGATTTCCACATTTGCCGTAGCGGGTTATGCCCAGGATACAAAGGCAGATGCTAAAACGGGCGATTCGAAGATCGAGCGTAAACGCGACCGGGCGGGAAGGGGAATGTTTGGCGGCGGATTCGGCAGATTGGGCCGAGGCCTTTTCGGCGTTGAGCTGACGGATGCTCAGAAGGCGGAAGTCCGCCGCATCCTCGAGGCAAACAAGCCCAACCGGGCGGCTTTGCAGGAAGTTCGCACGTTGGCAAGAGCAAAGTGGGAAGGAACGTTAACAGCGGACCAACAGGCCCGGCTCGATACACTGAGGGCTGAAACAAAAGCAAAGGCCAAATCGGTTCACGAACAGCTTCTGGCCGTACTCACTCCTGAGCAAAAGACACAGCTCGAGCAGCGAAAGCAGGAAATGAGGACGAAGATGCAGGAAATGCGGCAGAAAATGAAGGAGCACCGTCAGCTTCACCAGAAGAAAACCACGACGACCGACACCACGAAAACCAACTAATTTTCCTCCTGTCTAATGTTGGTTTCTCGGCGGCCTTCGGGCCGCCTTTTTTTCGCTAAGCGGGACTGGGTATCATTAAACCTATTAAGACCACCATCCGTATACCCGAATAAACCATGATCTCAAAAAATGCCCGCGTTCTTTTTCTCGTTCTCTTTGTTTTTCCACTATTCGCATTTTCTCAAACGCTTGACGAGAAGCTTGCCGAGATAGATGCATATGCGCAAAAGGTGATGTCCGACTGGAAACAGCCCGGAGTGGCGATCGCCATCGTAAAGGACGACAGGGTCGTTTTCGCTAAAGGCTATGGCACGCGTGAATTGGGTAAGAATGCACCGGTCGATGCCGACACAGTATTCGCGATCGCGTCGAATTCAAAGGCGTTCACGACTGCGGCGATCGCCATGCTAGTCGATGAAAAGAAGGTAGCATGGAACGACAAGGTCTCGAAATATCTGACGGATTTTCAACTTTACGATCCGTTCGTTACGAGCGAACTGACGATCCGCGACCTTGTGACGCACCGTGTGGGACTAGATACCTTCAGCGGCGACCTGCTGTGGTACGAAGCGAATTTTACACCCGATGAGATCCTTCAGCGTACGCGCTATTTGAAGCCCGTTTCGAGCTTTCGCACGCAGTTCGGCTACCAGAACCTGATGTTCATCGCGGCTGGAAAGGTGATCGAAAAGGTCAGCGGCAAACCGTGGTGCAGCTTTGTAACGGAGCGTATTCTGACGCCGCTCGGGATGTCGCGAACGACATGCAGTATCAAGACACTGCCAGACAATGCCGCCTTTCCGCATAATGAATCCGGGGGCTCGCTTCGAGTTCTCCATCGCGGAAACGTCGACAGCGCATACTCCGCGGCTGCGCTGAATTCATCAGTCAACGACCTATCGAAATGGGTCCGGACCCAGCTTGGAAAGGGAAAGTTCGAGGGCAAGCAGATCTTCAGCGAGGCGCAGGCCTGGGGAATGCACCAGCCGTTCCTAGCGCAGCAGATCTCCGAAGCAGGATTCAGAGGGAATCCGACGCGGCATTTCTCTGGCGTGGCGTCGGGGTGGTTCGTTTACGATTACCACGGGCGAAAGATCATCAATCACAGCGGCGGGCTGGACGGGATGCTTTCATACACGCATCTGATCCCGGAAGAAAATGTCGGGTTCGTCGTGTTGACAAATTCGGAGTATCCGGCGTTTACGATAATGTCGAGCAAGATACGCGACGTGTTTGTGAACGCGCCCAAACGCGATTGGAACGAAGAGGCGCTGGAGCAAGTCAAGCGAAACAAGACCGCTGCTGCAGAAGAGGACAAAAAGGTGGACGCAGCTCGGGTTGCGAACACAAAACCGACGCTCGTGCTGAGAGATTATGTAGGCTCGTACTCAGACGACTTGTACGGAGCGATCAACATTACGGAAGAGAACGACCGGCTCGTGATGCGGTTCTCGCGATCGCCGAATTTCGTCGCCGACCTCGACCATTGGCACTACGACACGTTTCAGATCAAGTGGCGGCCCTCAGTAGCCTATAACTTTCCCCGCGGATTTGTGACGTTTACGATCGATAAGAACGGCAAGACCGAAGACCTGAAGATCGCCCAGCCGAATAACGATTTTTGGTTCTATGAGCTGCATCCGAAACGGGTGAATTAAACCCGGTAACTCGACTTTTTTGCGACGAAGTGCAAAAATGTCGTTCGATTAATACTTTATTGTTGAAATAGAACCACAGGAGAAATTCGCGTAAATGCCAGAAGAAGCAGTACAGGCCGCTGAGTCGGTCGAAGAAAAGCCCGTTGAGGCAGAAAGAAATGCCGAAGAGACTCACGCCGAGTCCTCGTCCGAAGACGTCCATTATCAAGCGGTGGAAAAAGAGGGTGTCGTAACGGCGATCTGGGAAATGCAGGGCCAGAAGCACATTCGCACCATCGACCCGCGCTCGAACGAGGGCAAACAGATCCTCGCACTCTTCGAAACCGCCGGATAGGCAACGCCAAGCAATACGTGCGAAGCATGAAGATCCACCCGCTTACGCAGGTGGTTCTGCCTTTGGAAGCAGGTCGAGGATCGGATGATCTAGCCGACCCAGTTGTCGAGCCTCAAACTCGCCTACTTCGACAACCCTCAGTCCCGCAGACGTCAAAAATATCGAATCCGCATTGGCTAGTACATCGATTCCAATTTCGACTTCCTCGCACTCAAAATTTTCCAAAACAAACTCCCGCGTTGTTCCGGCAAGGCATCCGGTTTTAAGACTTGGCGTGTAGAGCTTTTCGCACTTCAGCCAAAATACATTCGCCATACAGGCTGATGCGATCTCGCCGCGCTCGTTAAGACGGATTGCTTCATTAAAGCCGCGATTCGAAGCCTCATCGTGTGCCATCAAATGTTCGAGGTAGTTACAGGATTTGACTCCCGCAAGCGGCGAGGTTGTGTTGAGACGATGAGGTGAAACCGCGAGTTTGAAATCATCGGGAATCTTCCGCGGGCCGGCGATAACGGTCGAAAGGCCTGTTTTCTTGTCGCTGCCCTCGCCCCAGATCTCGTTGGGAGATTCATCAAAAAAAGTTATCCGCGCTCGCCCGTGTTCGAGGCCGCTCTTCTTGAGGGCATTCACAAGCGAGTTCAAAACCGACTCCTCCGAAAAGTCCGATATCTCGATCCCCAGCTTTAGCGCGTTCGAAGCCAACCGCCGCCAGTGTTTATGCCAAAGAAATGGAGTTCCTTCAAAGATCGCTATCGTCGTGAAGATTCCCTTGCCGTATAACGAAGCATTTGTTACCGAATCGATTTTGGCGGGAACAAAATTCATTTATTCAATATCTAAGAAGATATGTTTGCGTGCAAGCAATCTCGCTAAAATCTACCGGTGCTCAAGTATAATTTGCGATGAGCGATTCGCGCCTATGAGAACTTTTCCATTTGTGCTCCTCTTCCTGCTAACTCTTTGTTTCGTCGGCTGCCGTCAGCGCACCGAGAAATTTGATCAGGGGGTCTCCGCTCCATCAACGGAAAACCCTCCGATAGCGGAGATCACGTCCGAACCCATTCGCAGGGCGATAGAAAGCGCAAGCGAACAAACAAAAACTACAACCGGATACACACAGCAGTACTTCGATATTCCGTATCCGAATGGAGACCTGCCCGAAGATACCGGAGCTTGTACTGATGTGATCGTCCGCGCATTCAGAAACGCAGGCGTCGATCTGCAGAAAGAAGTCCACGAGGATATGGCTAGAAACTTCTCGGATTACCCGCGTAAATGGGGGCTTTCGAAAACTGATACCAATATCGATCACCGGCGGGTGCCAAATCTGCAGACCTACTTTCAACGAAAAGGGAAGTCGCTTCCGATCAGGTCGATCGGTGACGACTACCAACCGGGCGATGTTGTTTCATGGGACCTGGACGGAAAGGGTATGACGCACATTGGAATAGTCTCAAATCTCTGGAACGAGACAACGAAACGCTACCTCATAATTCACAACATTGGTGCAGGAGCAAAGGCCGAGGACAGGCTGTTTGAATGGAAAATAACGGGACACTATCGATATTTCTAAGTTAGCCCTCGAGCCGAACACCTTCATCCTTTTTCGCCTTGATCCGGCCTTTCTTGTCACGGCTGAATTCGGTCACTAATTCCGAAACGATCTCGCTTTTTTCTTCGGCGGGAACGTGGCCGCAGTTTGGCAGGACGACGAATCGGGAATTCAGAATTTGATCGTGAAGTTTGTAGCCGTTATTGATGCCGACGACGTTATCGTCCTCGCCCCAGATTATTAGCGTCGGTTGGGCGATGAGATTTGCATCCTGTTCAAGGCGGCAAGCGCGCCAGTTTCGCGAGGTTGCGAGCAGCGAATGATGCGCGTCGGCGGCCATCAGCGGACGCATAACGTTTGTGATCCGGTCCTTTGTGATCAGGTCGTAGTTTGATTTCGAGAGCGTTCTTCTCATTCGGCGTTTCAGCATCAGACGCGAATCCACGATGAACGGGGTGATGGCTTCCCCGACAGCGGGGATTGCCACCAGGCGCAGGATCGGATGCCGAAGAACTTCGTCGTTACAAACGCCGTCGATCAAAACGAGTTTTTCGACGCTCGCCGAATAATCGAGTGCTAAAGTCATCGCAACAGCGCCGCCGTAAGAACTGCCGACTAGCACCGCCCGTCCTATGCCGAGACGCTGCATCAACCCCGAAACCATCCTCGCCTGTGCGGCGATCGTGTATTCGAACCATCGCGGCTTTTCGCTGTAACCAAACCCGACCAAGTCCATTGCGACAACTCGAAAGCCGGCATCCGCGAGCATCGGCGCCACTCTGTGCCAAACAAACAGAGACGCCGTGAAGCCGTGGATCAGCACGATCGGCGGGTTCGCCGCCTCGCCGAATTCCTGGTAATGAATGCGTATCCCATCCACGGTGATAAATTGCGAACGGTCGGAATGGACGACCTGATCGGCGATCCGGTCCCAATCAACCGTCTTCGCACGTGTGAGCATTTTTACCGCAACCGCCGCCCCGATAGCGGCACCAACACCGATCGCAAGATTACGCTTCTTCATCCCGAAGGATATTTTACACCAGAACGATCTTCGGCCGGACACGTGATTCAGATGCGTTGTAAATACCGACCGCGATGATGTTTCCGTCCGCATCGAGCATTTTCACTGCAGCGCCCTCCTCTACATCGTCGCGCCCAACGCTGGTCGAAAGTCCGTTCCGCGTTCTTTCCACTCTATCCTTGTCAAGAATCAACGCCGGAAGGTGGGCGACGGCCTCGTTCATCGAACGCAGGAGCCGTTCTGGATCGGCGGTTTCTAACTTTTCAAGAGTGACGGCATTTGCGATCTCGAATTTCCCGGCACGCGTCCGTCGAAGTTCGGTGAGATGTGCCCCGGTCCCGACGGACCGGCCGATATCTTCAGCAAGCGTTCGAATATAAGTGCCAGCCGAACACCGTACACGCAATTTAATTGCGTCAGTTTTCGAGACCTCGCCGCCCGCTGACGAAGGCGGTTCTGACAAGATCTCCAGTTTCGAAATGTTCACCGAGATGCGTTTTCTTTCTATTTCAACACCCTTTCGAGCGTGTTCGTACAGTTTTTTGCCATCGATCTTTTTTGCGGAGTACATAGGCGGAACCTGTTGAAGCTCCCCACGGAAGTTTGAAAGCACGTCATTCCACTCGATGTCAGCCAGGCGATCGAACAATTCTTCATTCCGCAATCCGCATTCCGCGATCCGCCTTCCGGTCTTGTCACCCGTATCTGTCTCGAACCCAAATCGAACGACCGCTTCGTATTCCTTCTCGTCCTTATCCAGAAACTGCGCAAGGCGCGTTGCTTTGCCTACGAGCAAGACAAGCACGCCGGTGGCGAAAGGATCGAGCGTGCCCGTATGGCCGACCTTTTTTGTTTTCAAGATCCGCCGCACGCGGTTTACGACGTCGTGCGAGGTCGGCCCTTCCGGTTTGTCGATGATCAGAATGCCGTCCATTCAATCGAGCGAGATCCCGGCCAGTAATGGTAAGTGATCGGTCGCTTTCGCGGGCTCGCTAAAATCGGTCACGACCTCGCAGCTGGAGACACGTTCGGAAAACTGTTTCGGCGTAAAAACATAATCGAGTCGAACGTGCGGGTCCCAGGCAGGAAAGGTGAAACCAGGTTCGGTATGAAGCCGCCGAAAACTGTCTGTATACCCGGCTTCGATCATCATCTGGATCGCGCGAAATTCGATGCGCCCACCAAGGATCACCGCCAGTATACGGTAACGCATAGGCAGCTTCTGCATATTCAGCAGTTCACCCGGCGCAAGCGTATTGAAGTCGCCGGTGAGTACATGAAATTCGTTCTTCTTAGCTTCCAAAGCAGCAAGCAACGCTCTTACCTCACGCATCCGGCCCCGTTCGGTATAATTCGAATGCGTCGCTCTTAGGTGAACGCCGTAGATGCGAATGCCGTCCAGCTCCATTTCCAGGAAAGCGCGTTGAAGGTGCGGATGGTGGTGCCACTCATGATGCGAGATCGGAAGGCGGCTCACAAACGCGACCGAATTGCCGCGTTTCGCGCTCCAATATGGCATGTCGGATAAGTCGGCGAGACGTGCGACAACTTCGGGCTTGGTTGCCTCCTGTAGGACCACTATATCCGGGCGGCAGTAACGGATCGCTTCCGCGATCCGTTCCTCGCGACCGATGCCGCCGAAGCGAATGTTATAACTCATCAGCCGCAAGTTCACTCTTCTTCTTCGAGCTTACCGACAAGGGTAAGATAGGGCGTTCCAAGCCATTGCTCGCGTATCCAATAGTAGAAATCGCGTGACGCCTGGATAGTGACGGGCCGCCCGCCGGCGATCGCCTGTAATTTGTGACGCAGAGGTTTAAGTGCAGGCGCGATCCCATCGTCACCCTCCTTCAGGGGATGGGAGTGGATGCCGGGTATCCAAAAACCTTCGAGTGAAAAATACTCGATCGCCTCTGGGCCGACGAGTGTTACGTCGAGATCGCTCGTCATGGGACCGTCGGCGTCAAACGGTCTTCCGTCTTTGTGGTTGTGTCCCGTTATAGAACTCCCCCCAAGAACAACAGCCGTGTTGGGCGGTATGTTGTCAGCCAACACGCGACAGAATTGTTCAAACCTCTCGCGGTTACCGTTGAACGCAAGCCGGATAGCGTTTTCGCGTTTTTCTTCATCGGTAAGAGTTGCATCGGTCTCTTTTAGTTTTTCTATGTCCGGCATTATGGTATTCAGTATATCAGTGCTTCGAAAGCCCCTGGAAAAGAACGGCCTCCGTGTCGTAAACGATGCCCACAGGTCCCGTGAACGGACGATGAACCGTGCGGTAAAGCTGCTTGCTGCAAAGCCTCGTTCGGTGGGCGAACTGCGCGAACGTCTTCTGGAGAAACTCTGGACTGATGAAACTATCGTCGACGGCGTCATCGAGAAACTGAAGGAATACAAGTATCTCGACGACCAACAGTATGCGCTGGATGTCGCATCGTCCAAGCTCCGTCAAAAACCGCAAGGGAAGCGTAGACTTCAGCAAGCAATGTCGCGGAAAAAACTCGATCGTGAGGTGGTAGACAATGCGATCTCGGCAGCATTTGAAAAGTACCCGCAGGAGGAATTGATAGATGAAGCGATCGCGAAAAGGTTGCGCCTAAAAGGAAAGCCCGTAACGCGTGACGAAACGAAAAAATTCTTCGATCACCTGCTGCGTCTCGGATTTGATTACGATCTGATCCGTATGAAATTGACGGAGCTTGCCGCTATGTCCGACCAAGACGGCCTTTGAGATCATCGGAAAGCTCGTAAAGTTGGTATTCGGCTTCGGTGAATTCTATCTCCCCGGATTTTAGCCGGGTCTTGCCGGATAAGATCCGGATGGTTTTTCCGCGGCTGCGATAGAGTCTCGTTTCCTCGAGCCTGCCGATCTTTGACCCAAGTCCGTTGCTGTATCTTTCCACCCGCTGAAAAGCAAAGATCAGCTCTTCTCCCGAGTAATAGAGTTCCACTGTCGATCTATACGACTCCCCGTAAATTTTGGCAACGATCTTCTTCAAACCACGGCCGGACATGAAGTAAGTCACCGCTGAACCTTCGAGCGAAAGATCTTCGAAGTTTTTTGTCTTCTTATCGTACTTAGCCGCATTTTTATTGATCAAGTTCACATCTGCGCGAATTGCCGCTATTTCTTTTTCAGCTTGCGCATTCGCAGACAAAACGCCGCCAATGACAAGCGCTAAGAGCGATGCGAATCGCAGGATTCCAAAACTCAAAAGCTGTTTTCTCATTTTCTCGGGGTCCTCCGGTTTTAAGCATTATAGACGTGTTTCGGGCCGGTGCTTTGCACACGGCCCTCAATGCGTGCGAGATCGTGGCCGTATTTTTCTTGCAATATTTTCAAATCGGAAAAATAATTCAGTGAGGCATGCAATCATGAAAGGGAAAGGAATTTTAACTAGCGTCGCTGTCGCTATCACCGTTGTTGGTGCGATGGCCGCAGCAAGGGCCGTATCGACGTTCGCGGAGGCGGAGGCTCCCGTGGCTTCGGCAACACCTGTCAAAGTCTCCAAATCGGGACCGGGCGAAAAATTTGACGGTGTAAAGGTCGTAAAGACTAACGCCCAGTGGAAGTCGATATTAACGCCCGCGCAATATTACATCTTGCGGGAAAAGGGAACCGAACAGCCCTTCACGGGCGAGTACGCCGATAACAAGAAGTCTGGTACGTACCACTGCGCCGCCTGTGGTCTGGCGCTTTTCAGTTCAAAAGCGAAGTACGATTCTGGGACGGGCTGGCCGAGC